>JABABO010000241.1 GCA_014238195.1 Kordiimonadaceae bacterium
ACAATACAAAATGATATTTTAAAAGAATTTATGGTCCGCAATACCTATATTTATCCACCCAGCCCTAGTATGCGTATTATTTCTGATATTTTTGCTTATACCAGCCAGCATATGCCAAAATTTAACAGCATTTCGATCAGTGGTTATCATATGCAGGAAGCAGGGGCGACAGCTGATCTTGAGCTGGCTTATACATTAGCCAACGGCATCGAATATTTACGTGCAGGGGTAGGGTCAGGTATGGATATAGATACATTCGCGCCGCGCTTAAGCTTTTTTTGGGCAATAGGCATGAATTATTTCATGGAAGTCGCAAAAATGCGGGCAGGAAGAATGCTATGGGCGAAACTGGTTAAGGGCTTTAACCCTAAAAATCCAAAAAGCTTATCGCTGCGTGCGCATTGCCAAACATCAGGATGGTCCTTAACAGCGCAGGATGTCTATAATAATGTTGCCCGAACAGGGATTGAAGCTTTGGCCGCGGCACACGGTCACACACAAAGCTTGCACACGAATGCACTAGATGAAGCCCTGGCCCTGCCGACAGATTTTTCAGCGCGCATCGCCCGTAATACCCAGTTGTTTATTCAGCAAGAAACAGGCACGAACCGCGTGATTGATCCGTGGGGTGGTAGCTATTATGTGGAACGGTTAACCGTCGACCTTGCTGAGAGAGCGTGGGGTCACATTCAAGAAGTTGAAGACAAAGGCGGCATGGCAAAAGCGATTGAAGCAGGTATTCCAAAACTGCGGATTGAAGATGCTGCAGCCCGAACACAGGCACGAATAGACAGCGGACGGCAAACTGTTGTGGGGGTTAATAAATACCCATTAGACGAAACTGAAACTATTGATGTTTTAAAAGTTGATAACAGTGCGGTTCGCGGGGCACAACTTGCTAAGCTAAAGCGCCTGAAAGCTGAACGAATTGAGGGTGATGTCGAAGCTGCTTTGAACACCCTTACGAACGCAGCGCAGTCAAATACAGGCAATTTACTCGATCTGGCAGTACAGGCAGCGCGGGTGAAAGCCACTGTCGGTGAAATATCTTATGCCCTTGAGAAAATTTATGGCAGACATAAGGCGGAGGTAAAAGCCGTGACAGGTGTTTATAAATCAGAAATCGGTGGAAATCACCCAAGCTTTATCAAAGTTCAACAGGCTATAAGTGAATTTGAAAAAAATGATGGCCGCCGACCCCGTATATTAATTGCCAAGATGGGGCAGGATGGTCATGATCGCGGCCAAAAAGTTGTTGCAAGCGGGTATGCTGATCTTGGTTTCGATGTGGATATAGGCCCATTGTTTCAAACCCCAGAGGAAGCAGCAAAACAGGCTGTTGAAAACGATGTTCATATTGTAGGGGCTTCGTCCCTTGCTGCGGGGCACCTTACATTAGTTCCCGCGCTAAAGTCAGAACTTGCGAGACTTGGTCGCAGCGATATTATGATCATTGTCGGCGGGGTTATCCCACCGCAAGACTTTGACGACCTGCGGGCAGCGGGTGCGGCAGCTATTTTCCCACCTGGTACTGTGTTATCTAAGGCAGCAGCAGAACTTATTGAAAAGTTAAATCACCAATTAGGGTATTAGCCTATGCCCGATGGGTTTGATATTGATAGATTATTCGATGGGATCCGCGCAAGGCAGACCGCAGCTATTGGTCGTGCGATCACTTTGGTTGAAAGTCGCAATATTCAACACCAAGCCTATGCGCAGGACCTTTTGAATAAATTGTTACCGTATGCGGGGGATAGTCTGCGTGTTGGTATTTCTGGTGTGCCTGGGGTTGGGAAATCAACTTTTGTTGAAACACTTGGCTCATATTTAATTGAAGAAAAAAGCCATAAAGTTGCGGTTCTGGCAGTTGACCCATCCAGTGGTCGCTCTGGCGGTTCGATTATGGGGGATAAAACCCGCATGGACAGCCTAAGCATTAACCCCGACGCATTCATCCGACCTAGCCCTTCATCTGGGGTTTTAGGGGGTGTTGCACGTGCCACCCGCGAGACTATCATCATCATGGAAGCAGCAAGGTACGATATTGTCCTTGTTGAAACCGTGGGCACAGGCCAAAGCGAAACATCGGTCGCAGATATGGTTGATTTCTTTCTAGTGTTGATGCTGCCAGGGGCAGGGGATGAACTTCAAGGCATAAAGAAAGGCATACTCGAGCTCGCGGATATGGTGGCGGTCAATAAATCAGATGTTTACGGGGATAAATTAAAGCATGCTGTTAGGGCTTATAAATCAGCACTGCATATAATGGCAGATGCCTCGCAACATTGGCACCCACCAGTGGTGTCGTGCTCTGGCCTGACCGCAAACGGTGTGCCAGAACTGTGGGACCGAATACAAAAACACAAGAAAATAATGACTGAGTGTGGGGAACATACAAAGCGCCGTAAAAACCAACGGTTAAAATGGCTTCATGCGCAACTCTCAGATCAGCTTTTACAGCATTTTTATAATGATCCCCAAACAAAAGCTATCTTACCAGAAATGGAGACAGCCTTGATGAAGAACGACCTAACTGTGTCAACGGCAACTGCTAAAATATTATCGCAATATATCAATAAAAATTAATCGCTTAAGACGCGCGTTCAATGCCTGCCCAGTCATAAAATTTAATGACTTCACCGCTTCGATGATACTGTCTATCTGCCAATTCAACAAATAAAGGGGCTATGTCATTGGCCGTTGGCAGGGTTGAAGGGTCTTCCCCTGGTACGGCTTTGGCCCGCATACTGGTAGCTATAGGGCCTGGGTCAATAACATTAACATTAATATTTGTAATATTGTTTTCAGCGGCAAAAGTAAGGGCCATCTCTTCAAGTGCTGCTTTGGTCACAGCGTAACCACCCCAATAAGCTTTATGTTTATGAGCGGCTGCGCTGGAAACAAAAATAGCCCGCCCAGCATCAGATAGTTTTAACAGGGGTTCTGTAGCGCGAATTAAACGCCAGTTTGATGTGATATTGACATCCATTAATTCAGTCCAATGTTTCACCTCAATATGGCTAAGCGGTGAAAGTGGGCCAAGCGTAGCAGCGTTCGCAACAAGGATGTCTAATTTGCCCCATCTTTCATAGATCGCCCCACCAAGACGGTCAATGGCGTCATAATCCCGAAGGTCTAAAGGAACAATGGTACAGTTTCGCCCTAGTGCACGGATATCATCGTCTAGCTCTTCCAGCGCACCTTGGCTTTTTGCGCGGGCAACAGCAATGATATCGGCCCCCGCCTTAGCAAAGTTTACCGCAACTGCGCGGCCAATACCGCGTGAAGCCCCTGTGACTAAAGCTATTCGTTTATCAAGCCGACCATCAAGCGCACGTAGGGATGGTTTCGGATCATTCACGGAATTTGACATAATCTTACCTAGACGATGCAATGGTTTTTAATTGACCATCTTGCTTGCCTTCTTTGTCGCTTTGGTCCGTTAAGAAAGTTGGGTAATCACCTGTAAAGCAAGCATCACAGTGGGCAGGGCAACTATTATTACGCCCCTCCTTCTGATTTACGGCGTGGTAAAGTCCATCAATCGAAAGAAAAGACAAACTATCAGCCCCAATATGGTTGCACATAGCATCAACATTCATATTCGCTGCTAAAAGATTAGCACGGCTTGGGGTATCAACACCATAAAAGCAACTATGAGCCGTCGGGGGCGATGCAATGCGCATGTGCACTTCTGTCGCACCTGCTTCGCGCATCATATTGACAATTTTTAACGACGTTGTACCGCGCACGATACTGTCATCCACCAATATTATCCGCTTACCTTTGACGTGCCATCTGTTAGCATTGTGTTTGAGTTTAACCCCGAAGTGGCGAATTTGGTCAGAGGGTTCAATGAAAGTGCGCCCTACATAATGATTACGAATAATGCCAAGTTCAAATGGGATACCGCTTTCTTGTGCGTAACCAATGGCCGCAGGTGTACCGCTGTCGGGAACGGGGATCACAAGGTCTGCATCAACAGCGTTTTCGCGTGCTAATTCTGCCCCAATACGCTTGCGAACTTCATAGACGCTTAAGCCATCCATATAGCTGTCAGGGCGGGCAAAATAGACGTGTTCGAAAATACAGGGGCGGGCAGGTTGCTCGGGAAAGGGTTTAAGACTATGCATACCATCCTCGGTGATGACAACCATCTCACCCGCTTCAACATCGCGTACATAATCAGCGCCAATGATATCAAGGGCGCATGTTTCACTGCATAAAATGTATGATTTATCTAATTTTCCAATCACAAGGGGGCGTACACCTAGCGGGTCACGAACACCAATCATACCTTCACGCGATAATGCAACGAGGGAATATGCCCCTTCAATTTGACGCAAACCATCTACTAAGCGATCCAGTAATGTGCGAAAGTGGCTCATGGCGATCAAATGGATAATGACTTCGGTATCAGATGTGGATTGAAAAATTGACCCCTTACGTATCAGGGATTTTTTCAGATGTTCAGCATTTGTCAGATTACCATTGTGCGCAACAGCAAAACCGCCAGATGCGAATTCCGCAAACAACGGTTGGCAATTCCGTAAAACGGTTTCACCTGTTGTAGAATAGCGCACATGACCAATCGCTGCATTGCCTTGCAGGCTATCAATCACATCTTGGGAAGTGAAATTATCAGCGACATGACCCAGTACTCGTTTGGTGATGAATTCACTGCCGTCAAATGTGGTGATACCAGCGGCCTCTTGGCCCCTGTGTTGCAGCGCATGTAAGCCTAGTGCACAATGGGCAGAGGCATCCGCGGTTCCAAAAATTCCGTATACACCACACTCTTCACGCAGCTTATCGTCGTCAAAGGGGTTAGTAGAAAGTGGCACAGCATGATCAATCATAACCAAAACCCTTAAAGCAATTCAAATGGGGTGAATATTAGCCTTAACGTTCATATATCGCTTTCCCGTTACTGTGCATAGGGCTAATGTCATAAATATATCAAAAAACTGGCCTTAATTGTTTTTCTCTTCTTCTTCGATGATGTCGCCAATTTTTTCTTCCATATTTTTTCGTTGTTCTTTCAAGTAATTGGCGGCTTGTTCTTCCATTTTTTCCTGTAAAAATTGGCTGGGTATACTATCCGCTGCTTTCTCGATGTAATCGTTACCAACAGATTTTGGGTCCCTGCCTAGAACACTCACCGCTACACCTTCCACCATTTCAGCACCCCAGGCAACAAGGGGCTTCGTGCGCGATCCTGTCATCCATTCGGGTGTGTCGTCGCCTAGCATAGTTTTGCTGTAAGCTAAAAATGCGATAGATACGAACACCATACCACGCAGCAATCCAAATAAAGCACCAAGCGAACGGTCAAGGATGCCGACTGCACTATGTTTGACTTTACCGCCAATATACTCAGCAATTTGCTTCAGCAGAAATAAGGAGACAAAGAAAAGAACTGCAAGCGTGATAATATCAGCAAGTTCTGGTGGCTGAATATAGCGTTGCCCGTATGGTTGAACGAAGGTAAAGCCAAATATAATCAGCATAAAAGTACCAACCCAAGCCCCAAAGCTTAGGGCTGTCGTGACAAAACCACGGCCAAATGCAAAAAGGGCTGAAAGCCCAACGATCAAAAACACTGCAATATCAAAAGCAGTGAAGGTGGATGCTGTTTGTGTTATCGTTTCCATATGATTATCATACTGCTTTACGGCGTACCTGTCATGTCTGGTGGTAAGAATTGTGCCACTAAGTCACTGACACGTTCGATTTGATTAACAGTTATGCCATGGGTTTCAGACTTTTTATCTTTTGGCATCAAAGCTTTACCAAAGCCCAATTTTGAAGCTTCTTTTAATCGGGCAGGGGTGTTTGAAACGCTTCGAATGTCACCAGACAAGCTTATTTCACCAAATATCACCGATTCTTCGGGGGTCGGGGTTTGTGATAAGCTGGAAACTAGGGCGGCAGCAACTGCAAGATCAGCGGCTGGTTCGCTTATTTTTAATCCACCCGCGACATTGAGATAAACATCACATCCTGCAAAGCCTAAGCCCGTTCGGGCATCAAGCACTGCAAGGACCATAGCAAGTCGGCCACTGTCCCAGCCAACAACGGCGCGGCGCGGATGCGCAGCAGAAGACCGAGCAACAAGCGCCTGAATTTCAACTAGAACAGGCCGCGAACCTTCAATTCCTGCAAAAACCGCCGAGCCTGGTTCACGGCTGTTATGATCACTTAAAAATAATTCTGACGGATTAGTGACTTCACTTAATCCCCTACTGCTCATTTCGAATACACCAATTTCATCAGTCCCGCCAAATCGATTTTTTACTGCGCGTAATATGCGGAAGTGATGCCCGCGGTCCCCTTCAAAGTAAAGTACAGTATCTACCATATGTTCCAAAACACGCGGACCAGCAATTTGACCATCTTTAGTGACATGGCCAATCAATAAAACAGCAGTTCCCTTACGCTTGGCATAAGCGATTAATTCGTGAGCACAAACCCGGACTTGGGAAACCGTACCTGGTGCACTTTCCACATGATCAGCGAACAAAGTTTGAATACTATCAATAACTAAAACTGCGGGAGGTTTTCCTTGATCAAGGGTGGTTAAAATATCACGTAAATTGGTTTCACAGCCAAGCCGTAAGGGAGCACCATGATATCCTAGACGGTTCGCCCGCATTTGAATTTGTGCGATAGCTTCCTCGCCAGAAAAATAGATGCAGTCTTCCCCGTTTTTCGCAAGGGTAGCAAGGGCCTGTAAAAGTAGTGTGGATTTCCCAATACCCGGATCGCCGCCGATTAAAGTCGCACTTCCCGCGACTAATCCACCGCCAAGGGCGCGGTCAAATTCTGTAATGGTTGTTTGTAATCGTGGTTTATTGGGTACGGGCGTATCAAGCGAGACAAGCTCAACAAAGCGGCCCTTTTTCCCATCAAGCCCTTTCGGTGTGCCAGCACTAGCACCGACACCAATTTCAGCTTCAATCGTATTCCATTCTTCGCAACCCTCACATTTGCCTTGCCAACGATTATAAAGGGTCCCGCAGCTATTACAGACGTATGATTGCTTCAATTTCGCCATTATGTTTTCAAAATTTCCATTTGAATGGGTCCCTCTGCGCGGCCATGAATAAATTGATCAACGTGGTCATTACCACTGTGATCAATATCCGTTTTTGCCCCTTCCCAAATAATTTTGCCCTGATAAAGCATAGCCATACGATCAGCAATTTTACGGGCGCTTGCCATATCATGAGTGATAGTTAAGGTCGTTGCACCAAGGTCCTTAACACATTCAACGATTAAATCATTTATGACATCAGCCATAATAGGGTCTAGGCCTGTGGTAGGTTCATCGAAGAAAATAATTTCAGGCTCGCTCGCAATGGCGCGGGCTAGGCCAACTCGTTTTTGCATTCCTCCTGAAAGCTCCGACGGCGATAAAAAACCCACATCGCGGGCCAGTCCCACACGGCGCAGCTTTTCAAGGGCAATTTCCTGAGCGTCCTTTTTGTTTAACCCTTTGCCTTGAATAAGCCCAAAGGCGACATTTTCCCATACTGGAATACTGTCAAACAAAGCGCCTCCTTGAAACAACATGCCAAATTTTGAAAGGATTTTTTTGCGTCCATTTGCACTAATTTTTGTTACGTCCTGCCCGTTAACAAAAATGGAGCCACTATCTGGCGTTAGAAGTCCTAAAATGCATTTCAAAGTCACCGATTTACCAGTGCCAGATCCGCCAATGATGACAAGAGACTGCCCTTTGTCAACTGACAGATTTATGCCCTTTAAAATATGCTTAGGACCAAAGGATTTACATACATTCTGCAAACTAATCATTGGGTTAGCCATTATCCGCGCCCCCCAAATACAACAACTGTGATAATTAAGTTCGTGAGTAAAATCATAATGAAAGCGGACACGACGGCATTCGTGGTTGCTTTACCAACACCTTGGGCACCGCCGCGACTGTTAAAGCCATGATAGCTGCCCATCAAGGCGATCATAAAGCCAAAAAAGGCTGCTTTGATAAGCGAAGAGACGACATCTGCTTGTTCGATAAAATCAACGGTTATTTGCAAATATATCCCTGCATTTAAGCCGAGACGTTCTGTCGCCAAAACATATCCACCAAGCACACCAATTAAATTCGCAACAATCACCAATAATGGCAAAGTCAGAACACTTGCAATAATGCGGGGGACAATCAGATATTTATATGGGTCAGTTGACAAGGTGGTGAGCGCATCGATTTGCTCGGTCACCCGCATAGTGCCTAACTCAGCCGCCATCGCAGAGGACACACGCCCAGCAACCATCAAACCACCAAGAACAGGCCCAAGTTCCCGTACAATAGCAATGACAACAACGCCAGGCACAACACTTTCAGCGTTAAAACGGCTACCACCAACATATATTTGCTGGGCAAGGGCTGCACCTGTGAAAAGGGCTGTCATCCCAACAACCGGCAAGCTATTATATCCAATAAGCCACATTTGTTTAGCAACCAAACGCCAATAGATGGGTGGGCGTGCAATATGGCTAAGGCTTGTTCCAGCAAACTTAGATAGCTTGCCAATTTCAGCAAAAGCACTTAAGAATATGCGACCAATAATTTGAAGTGGGTTAGGCACAATGAAAATCCTATTTGTGATGATCCTGTTTGTTTCCTGTATGTTCTTTTTACTCATAAAGACTTTAAATGAAAAGCATTATTAAGCAAAAAGGGCCAAATTAAGCCTTTAAAGATAATTATTATCCGTTAGTTCTTTAATTAGGCGCCTTTAAAGTCTGCTGGGCGTTTTTGCAAGAAGGCTTGAATGCCCTCCGTTGCATCTGATGAGCGGCTGGCTTTGCGCTGCTCCATGGCCTCTGTTTGAATTTGCTGGGCATAACTATTGTTATAAGTGGTGCGCATCATGGCCCTAATCCCTGCATATGCTTTTGTTGGGCCAGAGGCGAACTTTTCCCCAATGGCAAGTGCAGCTTCCATTAAGTGTTCATCTTCTACTAATTCATTGATCATGCCCCAATCATAGGCTTGCGCTGCTGATAATTGTTCGCCCAACATCATTAACTGTTTTGCCCGTGCTGGACCCACAAGGCGTGGTAGATAATAACTGGAGCCAGCATCAGGCACCAAACCGATGTTAATAAAGGCTTGTATAAAAGAAGCTGACTGGGCGGCAATAATATAATCACTGCTCAGTGCGATGCCCATGCCTGCACCTGCGGCAATCCCGTTAATGGCTGTAATAACTGGGATGTCTAAGCTTTCTAGTTCCAGTAGGACAGGGTGGTAGTTTTTAATAAGAAGCCCCCCTGCATCCATTTTAGCCATTGTATTTGAATTTAAGTCAGCACCAGAACAAAATCCGCGCCCTGCGCCTGTGATAATCAAAGCGCGGGCTTTTGTATATTTACCCCCAAGGTCACTTAACACGCTATGCAATTCTTGAAGCATTTGTGCATTGATCGCATTTAAGCGCTCTGGTTGGTTCAAGGTTAAGATCGCCAGAGATTTTCGATACTCAAGTGTTATAAATTCATAGTCAGACATAGCTATCCTCTACTTATTTTGGGTCAAGAGCCAAGTATCACGCTATGGATAAAAGTTAGGAATATCAATCAAAAGCCTGCAGCAGGATATAGAATCGCATAATTTTTAATTTAGTCTTTACTTGAGGGTAATTTAATAGTGGTCTGCATAAAAGCAGGGACATGTGGTCCCATCCCTACATGGGGCTTTTTAGGCCAGTCATCGAGGGCCATGACAATATCTTCAGGATTGCGTCTTCGATATGTTTCCTGATGATAGCGATCATCCCTTTGATCGCGACGTTGCTGCGGACGGCCATTGTTATTGGGATTGCTATTGCTATTGCTATTGGGATGCGCTTGACGACCACGTGAGCGGTGATGATCGCTTTGTTTATTGTCTTGTTCCCTTAAAGAAGTTTGTGATTGCGCAGAAGTATGAGGGTTTTTCTCAGATTTTTGTTTATTCGCGGCGGAAGGCTTCGCTTTTTTGTCTTCGATATCAAGACCTTCAAGAAGTTCGATCTTCTCTTTGGTCATGTTTTCGATTGCGCGTAAATACTTTGTGTCATCGCGGCCCCCAGTGGTAATCGTGAAAGCATTGCCTTCGCGCCCGGCACGCCCTGTACGGCCAATTCGGTGTACATAATCCTCAGCGTGACTCGGCACATCAAAATTGAAGACATGGCTGATATCAGGAACATCAAGCCCACGTGCTGCTACGTCTGATGCCACAAGAAGCTGAATATTATTTTCTTTAAAACTGGCAAGCGTTGCTAAGCGTTCACTTTGCGCCATATCACCGTGAAGCTGCCCAACGCTATAATTATGGCGAATCAGTGAAGCATAGACTTCTTTTACATCTTTTTTGCGGTTACAAAAGATAAGAGCATTCTTTATGTCTTCACTATCTAATAAAGCCCGTAGCGCTAGGCGTTTCTTTTTGTAATGCGAGACTTTAACAAGGTGTTGTTTGATGGTTTTAGCCGTTGTGGCAGGACGGGCAACTTCGATTTTTTTAGGGTCATCCAGAAACTGGTCT
>JABABO010000277.1 GCA_014238195.1 Kordiimonadaceae bacterium
CCTGCGTTATTGACTAAAATATCAACACCGCCAAGCACACTTATTGCTTCTTCAAAATAAGTTTGCATGCTCTCAAAGGATGCCACATCCGCTAACGCGCAATGGGCAATGCCATTAGCTTTCAAAGTATCAAAATTTATCTTATCAACATCACAAATCGATACAATCGCACCTGCGGCAACAAAGGCTTCTGCCATAGCTTGACCAATGCCCCCACCGCCTGCTGTTATGATCACGCGCTTATCTTGTAGTAAATTATTTTCATACAGCATGAAAACCACCTTCCGAGTTCACTCCATATAAATGAAGGGTTTAAGTACTGTTGACAATTGGATATTACATTCACTAGGGTGAGAAAAACTAACTCAATGATTTTTCTCACATAAAGGATAACAGCCATGAGGCGCCAATTGCCCCCTCTGAATGCTCTGAAAGCTTTTGAAGCTGCGGCGCGCTTTGGCTCTTTTAAAGATGCCGCAGATGAACTTTTTGTGTCGCATTCCGCTATCTCGCATCAAATTAAAAAGCTTGAAGACCATCTAATGACCGAGTTATTCATACGATACCCACGATCTGTAGAACTCACATCTGCTGGAAAAAAATACTTCCTTGTACTGCGCGAGTCGTTTGACCGTATCTCAGAAGGTACTAAAGTTTTGTTGCAACCGCACCAAAGTAATGTTTTAACCATTCAGACCTATTCTTCTTTTGCTATTCGTTGGCTCATTCAACGACTACCAGAATTTTCTGATATGTACCCAGATTATCAAGTCCGTCTTAATACGTCCCAGATTGATGTAGACTTTAACAATCAAGATATTGATTTGGCCATTATGATTGGGCACCCAGAGGAGAGTGATCTCTTTTTCGAGTATCTCTTCTCGCCTGAAATTTTTCCTGTCTGTGCCCCGAGCATGCTGCACAAAGAAAATCCTTTAGAAACGCCAGCTGATCTGGCTCATCATACTATTTTGCAGGTTTATCCTTCAGAGAGAGATTGGCTGGTGTGGCTTAATAAGTATAAAATAGAAAATATAGACTTAACCTCTGGTATTAACTTTGATTCATATGATCACGCCCTGAAAACTGCGGTTCGTGGTCTCGGTATAGCGCTTGGGATGCAGCCCTATGTTGAGGAGGAACTGAACAGCGGCGTTCTTGTAAAGCCCTTTGAAAACTTATCAACCCCTGCGCCAGGTAATTGGTATCTTGTCTGTCCTTCAGAAAAAAGAACTGTGAAAAAAGTGAAACAGTTTAGAGAATGGTTGTTAGAAAAAATTGATGAAGATCGTGATCTTAAGTCGCGCCGACTAGGGTCGCTCATCACATAGTCTATCGTGAGAAAAACTATTACAGTGACGGATTATTTTCATTTGTAATTATGACCTAACATGCGCATGATCTGATAAAATCTATGGGATCAAAACATGTTTGAGCGGTTACCAAGCTTAGTCTTTCTAATCATTGCAGGTGCGTTGGCTTACTTTATCTCAAGTACGCCCGAGCGGTTAAATGGTGATGAAGCTCAGCTAACTGTAATAATCGATGGGCAAAAAATTTCAGGATTGATTGAACCTAATGGGATATTTTCCTATCGGGGACTTCAATTTGCGGAAGCCCCCACTGGATTGATGCGGTTTAAACCAGCACACTCTTATATTTATACCAATGCCTATAAGGCGACAGAATTTCCCGCCGCTTGCCCGCAAAATCAAGGTAATCCTGATTGGTATCGAGGTGTTGTAAAAAGTTTTCAAAAAGACCCTAAACTCATTTCGGGTCTCGATAATATTTCCGAAGATTGTCTTTATCTCAATATCTGGACAAAAAATCATTCTGGAAAAAGACCTGTTATGGTCTGGATACACGGCGGTGCGAATGTAAACGGCTGGTCTTATGAGCCTAATTACAGGGGTCATAATCTGGCAAGTCAGGATGTGGTCGTTGTATCTGTCCAATACCGGATGGGCCCACTTGGATTTTTACCAACGCCCTTTGATCAAGCTGGAGATGATTTCTCGAATAATTATGGGCTGTCTGATCTCAATAGTTCCTTGCAGTGGCTCCAAAAACATATTCAGGCCTTTGGCGGCGATCCTGACAATGTTACCCTTTTCGGTGAAAGCGCAGGCGGTGGCAATATTGCTGCTTTAATGCTTAATCCAGCGTCTAAGGGATTATTCCATAAAGCCATCATTCAAAGCGGGGCGTTGGGGCCAAATGCGACCCTTAACAAAACAGAGGCAAAGGCGGCCAGTCAGAAGTTTTATAACGCGCTTGAAATCTCGTCACTTGAAGAAGCCAGAGCATTGAAATGGCCAGATTTCCTAAACTGGTCAGAAAAAACGGGTCTAAGTTATTATCATCATCCCACGCACGACGGCAAAACGCTTATGGCAGAGCCCGCCTACAGCAGCGATATTCCTTTGATGATTGGAAGTAATGCAAATGAAATGCTTATGTATCTGTCGCAGGACCCAAAAGTAAACGAGAAACTGCTTACCGCTTATGATGAAAAAATAAGAGCCTTGACAGCTGAAAAGCACAGTGATCCCGTGATGCAACTCGATTACATTACCACACTAGAAAACTTTACATGCCCTAGCTTAAGAATGGCGAATGCACTCCAGTCTCGGAGCTATGTTTATAACTTTTCAAAAACAAGAAAAGGCAGTCAAAAACTGCTTGCCTATCACGGGGCTGAAATCCCATATGTTTTTGACACCCACGACACATGGTTACCAACCGATGACAATGACAGAAAGCTAACGGCTGCAATGGTAGCTTACTGGGTTAATTTTGCAAAAACGGGCAACCCCAATGATGCATCTCTGCCAAACTGGCCAGAATATGATTCAAACAAAGTGTATAATGCAAACAAAGCGTATATTCATGAATTGGATAGTCCTATCCGTAAAAACACAGATAATTTTCAGGCCATTTGTCGCCTGTTTAAAGGAATGTAAGAATGGCTGATGATCACGGCAAACCCATAGATAAACCAATTTTTTATATCGCGGTCC
>JABABO010000313.1 GCA_014238195.1 Kordiimonadaceae bacterium
AACAGGGTAGACCCGATATCATACGCGCCCATCAGCGCCCCAAGGCCGCCGACCCCTTTGCCCAGCGTGCCAAGACGGCCCATCAAGCCCTTGCCCCAATGGCCAGCCATGCCGCCCTTGCTTTTGCGGCCAAGCAAGCCCGCGCCGCCGCCAAGCATCCCGTGGACAAGCCCGCCCAATCTGCCGCGCCCTCTACCGCCTAGCCTGCCGCGCCCCCTACCGCCTAGCCTGCCGCTCCCTCTACCGCCTAGCTTACCACCACCCATAAGGCCTTTGGCCTTGATCCACAGGGCCGTGCGGTACATGGATTTTGCCAAAAACCCTGAACTGACAATCAAAGCTGAAAAACCTGTGATCACAGGGGCGATAACCGTGCCTAAAACAGCTAAGCCAAGAGTGCCAGTGGCCAATATTGTTGGTAGCTTATTCCCACTTTCCATCGTGTTAGAAAAATATGTGGCAAGCTTTTCTGCCAGTGGGGTTAAGGTTTTCAACACAGGGATCATCGCTGTGCCGAATTTTAATTTCGCCGCATCAAGATTTTGCTGCATTATTTCTAATTCAGAGTCCGTGTTGTTTAGGTCTTGCAATTTAGCGATTGATCGGGTGTATGCACCGCCTTGCTTTCCCGCTTCGGTAATGGATTTGGTATGCGCCCGCAGCGCGTCCCCTTGCCCGTAAAGCAGTTCAAAAAACTTCACCGCTTCCTCACTGCCAAACGCTTGTTGGATATCTGCCCCGATATTTGCGTTGAAATCAGCGCCATATTCATTTTTCATTTGATTAAGGATATCGGCAAGATCATGCATTTGGCCTTCGTCGGTTAATAATTCTATATCCATTCCATGGGATGCAAAAAAATCATTGGCGCGGTAGGATTCTTTAGCAAGTGCTTTCATGGCTGTACCACTGTCACTCGCTTCTAAACGGCCTTGCAACATGCCCAAGGCGGCAAATTGTTCTTCCATTGCCACACCGCGATTGGTTAGCCCAGCCCCAGCACGAGTAATGGCTTGCTTCATGCCTGGCCCCGTCGTATTGAACATTTCAACGGTTTTAGTCACCACTGCGCCCAATTTTTCAGAAAACTGGTTGTTATCCATTTCAGGGCTTTGATTTTTAAAGATATTAAATCCCCTAGAAGTTAATTGTCCTGCTTCTTCTGGTGTTGCCAATGTGGCCTTGGCCATCAAGGCAGTTTCTGTGGTAACACCTGCCAGTTCCTCATCGGATAAATTATCAATACCAGAGCGCAAAGGGTAAGCAGAATTGATAATCTTGGCCTGATCCATATAGGCATATTCGGCTTGTAGTTTTTCTCCTGCCTTTGTAATGGGGCCAAAATCTTTGACCCCCAAGCCCCTTAATTTACCCTTCGCGCGTTCTACCGCGCGTAATTGATTGATTGGCTCAGCTATGGCCCTACGCGCGGTGGCCCCGACGCTGGCAAAACCATGCGAAACAAAGGTTAGGTTCGCCGCTTTTTGCAAGGTTTTATCAAACCTGGCTTGAGCGGCCGCCGATTTTTGCATCTGCATGGCTTGCGTCTTCATACGGTTTTGGGTTTTGGCGTAAGCATCCCCCAGTTTGGCCTGCGCGGTGGCCAGATTACGGGTTTCATACCCCGCGCTGCGCAGCGCTTGACCCGTACCGCCCAGCTTGCTGGTTTGCTGGCCGTGCAGTGTATTCAAGCGGCGGATGCTTTTTTGCGAAGCATCATAATGCTTTTGCATTGTTTTGCTGATTTTACCGCCGCTGGCCGCAGTATTTTTCAATTCACGGCCCAGCTTGGCGGTTTGCAGCTTGGCTGTGTGCAGTTTCTGCGCTGTGCGGGAAAGCTGGGTATTTTGATCCTGAAACTTTTTAATCAGGCTGCGGTCGGCCCCAATTTTATTAAGGGTTTTTTGATTATCCAGCATCTTGCTGTCAATCGTATCGCTGGCCTGAATAATTTTCTTTGCAGGTGTAGAAAACTTATCAATAAGTTGTAATTTGATTGACATTTGATCGGTTTGCATCTATAGTCTCCGTATGTTTGAACTGTTTATCTTTTCACTTATTGTTGGTGTCGTTTTGCAAACGTTGGGGTTTATCCTTCCCGCGATTTTTGTGTTTTCCCTACCCCTGCACGCTGTGGCTTTTAAGGCCATTGGCTTTGTTACCTTTGATGCGGTTACCAGCCACTTTGTTCATCATCCCATTGATACCATCGCCAGTATTCTGCTGGCCTTGGTGATCAATATGGTGATCACCTTGATCTTGGTGACATTTTTCAGCCCATCGACTTATTATTCCCGCCACTGATCTGTGCTTTATCCTGTTTCCTTTAACCTAGTGACCATTAGGGTAAGCAGACCGTGCCACTGCATGTTTGTGATAGATTTTCAGGTCATCAAAGGTCATGGCTTCAATGTCTGCCAAAGACCAATGAAAAATAACCGCAATATCACAGGCCATGCTGGTGGCTATCGGCAGCGGGATTAAAGAAAATGGCTGACGATTTCCGTCAAAGCGCCGTAATCTTTGGCATCGATCAGCTCAAAGGCATCCTCTGGCATATTGCTGGCAAACCGGGTCATTTTATAATCATATTCGGGGTCGTCTTTATACTGCCGCGTGGTCTTCATGGTGAACCGCCGCAGCTGCAAGGTTTCATGGGTGGTGCCATTTTCACGGATGGGATATTGCAAGCGGTATGTCATGGTATCAGGGTTAAAATTTGCTGCCACTAGGTCCGCGTGGCTTGACTTATATGTCAAGTCCTGCGGGATAGTATTTTCAGCATCTGTTTTTTCAGGAACAGCTGGGGTTTTGGTTTGGGTTTTTTCAGACATTGGTTTAACTTTCTGTGTGTATGTTGTTGTTAAAGGTCTTAGGGTTTTTACGTGTTTTCGTTACGTGTTTTTTGGTGCGTTAAAGGGCGCCAGGGCGTCGATTTCCAGCAACTGGGTGCCTGCGGATTCGATGGCATAATGGCTGGCAGTGATCATGAATTTTGTTTCGGGTTGCTCGCCGCGTTTAAAGCTGCCCATATCCATTTCTTCAATCATGCCGACGATCGCCACTTCGATATCGGCTGTGCTGCCTTCGGTACTGGGATTGACAAATTGCCCCACCAGCCGCACACGCACTGCATTATGGGCTTGTTTGGACACCAAGCTGACCAAGGCATCAGGTGTGTCTGCAAAGGTCAGGTCCGTTTGAATGGTCTCGTAAGCCACAGGCACCTTTACAGGCGCTGCCATACCGCCGTTAAAATGCTCAACGGTTTTTTTGGTCAGTTTGGGTAGGGTAAATTCTTTGATGCGACCGACATAGCCGACACCGTCGACGTAGCAGTCCATATTTGTAAGCGTATTGGGTAACATGGTTTTTGTCCTGTTTCTTGTTAAGCGTTAGGGAAGGCTGGGCGCACCCAGCCTGGGGTTCATTTGGCTTAGTTCAAAAGCGTGAAGGTATAGCTGTCGGTAATGCGCTGATTAAACGTCAGGCTTTCAGCTGGCACCACGGGGGTGTAATCATAATCAATGGTCAAGGCACCACCTGCAAGCTGCGTCGCTAGATTGGCGTTTTCGTTAAGCCATGCTTTACCGCCCAGTAATTCGCCCGCTTGCACCATTGTGCGAAAGGCGCTGTTGATGCCTGCGACAATATCCTTGATCAGCGTGGCGGATATGGGTTTATCGATCGCCCAGACATGGCCGTCGGCCACGGTTTTCTTGATAATTTCCGCCGTGCGGGCAGCGCTTTCAAAGGCAAACAAAGGGTCATCGGACACCGTGCGATTGCCCCAAAAGCGAAACCCATCGCGGCGGATTATCGTGGTGATGTCATTGTCATTCAGGTAACCCGCGTCGGTCGCTGGCGACAAAATATCAAAGCTGATCGGTGTGTCCGTGCCTGTAACACCCGTCACCGCAACATTTGACAGGGTTTTTTGAAAGCCATCAGTGGCATCGATATAGGCCCGCTGCGCCGCCGCAACAGCG
The DNA here is from genome assembly GCA_014238195.1 of Kordiimonadaceae bacterium. GTDB lineage: Bacteria > Pseudomonadota > Alphaproteobacteria > Sphingomonadales > Kordiimonadaceae > JABABO01. The sequence continues at coordinate 3,990 of JABABO010000313.1, forward strand.
CCGACATGTTGGTCTACCAGCCCTGGCCAAAACAGCATCAGGTTACGGCTGGAAAAATTACCACGAAAGGTCACGGCGTCTTCTTTGGTGGCGGCGGGGATTTCGGCGTAAGCCTGCGCCCCCAGTTTCACCGCGGTCGCTGACATTTCGCCGACCACGGCGATTGTTTCAGCGCCTGGAACCGCTAGGATTGTTGGTTTGACCCCGACGATGGTTTCTGCAGCCAGCAAGGCCTGCAAGCCTGTTTTAACCCCGCCTGCGTCCGTGCCGATGATATTTGTATCCCGTTCAGCGTCGTCGGCGCCTTCAGCCACGCGGACGACCACGGTCAATGGGTTAGTGATCCCCGCAATATCCTGTAGGGCGCGGGACAAGGTCCCCGTGGTGCCAGCGTCCGCCTGTGCCGCCGCAACATCGCTGAGCAAAATCGGCGTATCAAGGGGGAAGGTTTCCGCAGACGCATCGTCAGCGGTGGCCACAAGGGCGATGATACTGGCGGCGGCGGTAGCCAGCAAACGCGTGCCTGTTGATGTTTCTTTTACGGTTATACCGTGGTGTGTATTAGTCATGTTTTTGTCCTTTCAAAGACTAAGTGGGTTAAAGCGTGTTTAAAGACCTGCTAAAGCCTGATATTGCAGGCTGATACTGCCGCCTGCTGCGACTTCGATTTGATACGTTGTGCCAGGGGTTACGGTGATATTTTCATGGGTTTCAGGGGTGGCACTGCCGCTTGATGCCCCTGCAAATGAATGATTAAAGGCAACCGATGCTGCCCCCGCGCCGCCGTTTGTTTTGGTACTTAATCCGGTAAAACCCATCGTCAGCGTATTGGCTGGGGTGCCTTCGGGGACATCGGCGGCCAATAAGTTACCGTTGAAAGTTAGGCCGCTGGTCAATTTGGCATTATACGTTACGCCGTTGCTTAGGACGCCGCCAACGGCCCGGTAAATTTTGGTCGATAAACTGATTGAATTATAGCTGCCCGTCGATAACCCTAGCAGCGCATTTTTCAGCGCTGTGGCATGGGCCTTGGGGGCGGCACTGCCCCCCGTATAGCCTGCGTCAACCCTAACAAGTAAGTGATTGTTGGTGCTGCCGATGCGGTCAGGTTTTTCGTCGCCGCCTTGCCCCGTTAAGACATCGATCGCTTCGCAGCCCGCTGGCGCGGTCCAGCTGCTGCTGCTGGTGAAGGTTTGGCTGTAGGTTTCAAAAATAGGGCTGGCATCAAAGGCGCCTGTGGTGAAGCCTGATAAGCTGCTGTAAGAAGACCAAGTGGTTTCCCCTGCCAAGCGGCCTAAAAAGCGCACCTGCCACCGGTAATGTGTGCTGGGCTGTAAAACATCATCAGGCACGCTGTGGGTGCTGGCTGCGCCTGTGATACCACTGTCATACAGGATCGTATCGCCATCATCGACGATAACCCACTGGGTGGCCTCAAAACCAAAGCCTTTGGTGCTTTGAAAGGCGGTCGCCACCAAGCTTAGACCAGTGACCGGCATATCGGTGACATCGCCGATCGGGGCCACATTGGATGGGATGCCAACAGCGGCAATGCCTGCGGTCATGGTTTGGGCGATCTGATCCATGATGCTGGTGGTAAAATTGCCATCCCCGTGGATTAATTCCAGCGTCACGGACCCGCTGGGAAGCTGGGTAATTTTGAAGGCCCCGCCGTATTCCCAGCCCACCAAAGCGCTGATTGTGCCCAAGGCATGACTTG
>JABABO010000136.1 GCA_014238195.1 Kordiimonadaceae bacterium
CGCGCCTAAGTCTTCATTTAGGCCTGGCTCAAATTTAATGTGATTTTCTTCCAGCAGTGTTTGATTACGGATCAATTCTTGATCATAGCCACCAAGCGGTGAACCTCGGTAGCCTGATATAAAACCAGCTGTATTCAAGCCAGCGGCTTGATCGCGCCATTTTTGCACCATAGGCAGACGTACAAGGGCCTGGGTGCCATTCATGTATACCCGTCCATTGCGCTGCGTGTATTTATCTTTCAGGGTCACTTTACCAGTCATTAGTTGCTCCGAAATATTGGAATATGCGGCGACAAAGCAGTTTCAGCCAAGCCCTATGAGTTTAAACGCCAGTATGGCAGAAATATAACGTAATTGGCTTGCATAGACTATCTTGAAACTATTCATTTGTAACGCATAATAAACATTTTTTGAAATATTTGAACTTATACTTATAGCCAATTGCGGTGAATATTGATCCCCTTATTTGGCTATAAGTATTTGTGTCGGTTCGGCTTATCAATAAATAATGAACTCATTATTCATTGGTCTCGCTATAGATGGGCAGTTTAACCTGTCTCGTTAAAGAGTTCCCGGCCAATCAACATACGGCGTACTTCTGAAGTTCCAGCGCCAATTTCGTACAGCTTTGCATCGCGCCATAGCCGACCAGCAGGATACTCGTTGACATAGCCATTGCCGCCTAGACTTTGGATCGTTTCCCCCGCCATCCATGTAGCTTTTTCTGCGCTGTACAATATGCATCCAGCGGCATCTTTACGGGTGGTTTCACCGCGGTCACAGGCCTCAGCCACGGCATAAACATAACTACGACAGGCCCCCCATGTGGCATACATATCAGCCAGCTTGCCTTGCATTAATTGGAATGTGCCAATGGGTTTTCCAAACTGTTCACGTTCATGCACATAGGGGATAACTGTATCAAGGCAGGCTCGCATAATCCCAAGTGGACCACCAGATAATACCACACGTTCATAATCAAGACCTGACATTAAAACGGCAACACCGCGTCCTTCTAGCCCTAAGATGTTTTCCGTGGGGACAAAGCAGTTATCAAACACAAGTTCACAAGTGTTGGAACCACGCATACCAAGTTTATCAAGCTTTTGGGCAGTGCTGAAGCCTTTAAACCCTTTTTCAATAATGAAGGCTGTAATACCTTGCGGGCCTGCATCCATATCGGTTTTAGCATATACAACAAGTGTATCAGCGTCTGGACCGTTTGTTATCCACATTTTATTGCCGTTTATGATAAAACCACCATCAACAGCCTTGGCACGGAGTTTCATGGATACCACATCAGATCCAGCACCTGGTTCGCTCATGGCCAGAGCACCAACATGTTCCCCTGATAGCAGTTTAGGCAGGTATTTTGCTTTTTGCGTTGGCGTGGCGTTTTTGGTGAGTTGGTTGACACATAAGTTTGAATGCGCCCCATAACTTAGCCCAATACTCGCAGATGCCCTGCTAATCTCTTCCATTGCAATGACATGGGCTAGGTATCCCATATCTGTACCACCGTAGGCTTCCTCGGCTGTCATGCCCAAAATACCAATAGCACCCATTTTCTCCCACAGGTCTAAGGGAAAGGTGTTTGTTGCATCAATTTCTTCTGCGCGGGGGGTGATTTCATCGGCGGCAAAGCGTGCAACCATATCACGCAACATCGTAATATCTTCACCGTGGTTAAATTTTAAGTGCGGGAATTCAAACATTTCTCTCTCCGAATCGATTTGTTGTATGTATTGCTTATTGTGTTGAGTGTTGACTTATTCTGGGTCTGTGATTTCGCATAGAACCGCATTATTGCCAACCAAATCACCAGCCTTGACAGTGAGGGATGTCACACGACCAGCACGCGGGGCTGTGATCGTTTGTTCCATCTTCATGGCTTC
>JABABO010000206.1 GCA_014238195.1 Kordiimonadaceae bacterium
CCATCAACATCATAGTCACCGTAGATGGCAATGTTTTGCTTTGTTTGCAGGGCATTCACAATCGCAACCACTGCCTTTTCCATGTCTTTCACACAGTTAGGGTCTGGCATGCTATCTTTAATCGATGGACTTAAAAATTCCTCAGCTGAGTCTGTGTTAATACCGCGTCCTGCAAGCAATTGCCCAACAATGTGAGGCACACCTGCATGCATAGATATGGCGGCTGCCATGCGGGCGATATAGGGCTTTTCAAGCCACATTTGGCCCATGAGAGAACAACGAACCCCAAGAAAGGGGTTCACTGTGATCTTTGATTCGTCTGCGTGTTTTGGTGTATCAGGCCCTGTCATTTAAGTCCTTAAAAACGGTGAAGCGTTTGTATATTGCGTACTGTTTTGGTTTTAGAGCGCATAACGAGCGTTTCTGTTTTCAGGCCTTTCCTAGTTTTGCGTACGCCTTCTAGCATGGAACCGTCGGTTACACCAGTCGCTGAGAAAATCACATCGCCACTTGCTAGGTCATGCAGGTCATATTTGCGGTTTAAATCTTCAATTCCCCATTTGGCCGCCCGGGATCGCTCATCATCATTGCGGAATAAAAGCCGGCCTTGCATTTGACCACCAACACAGCGCAAGGCAGCAGCAGCCAAAACCCCTTCTGGAGCACCGCCAGACCCAATATACATATCAATATTTGTGGCATTATCAGTCGTGGCAATCACCGCAGCCACATCACCATCACCGATCAAAGTAACACCAGCGCCGCATTCACGCAGCTCAGTAATTAACTTAGAATGGCGGGGGCGGTCCAAGACGCACACCATAATATCACCGATTTCACGGCCTTTAGCTTTGGCAACGGCTTTAACATTTTCGGCTGGGGACTTGTCCAAATCAATCACACCATCTGGTAACCCGCCACCAACGGCAATCTTATCCATATAAACATCTGGTGCATGCAATAAGCCGTCACCCTCGGACACCGCCATAACCGCCAAGGAATTCGCCATATTTTTAGCACAAATTGTTGTGCCTTCAAGTGGGTCCAAAGCAATATCAACGCGCGGACCACCCTTTCCCACCTTTTCGCCAATATATAACATGGGGGCCTCGTCGCGTTCCCCTTCCCCGATGACAACAGTGCCATCCATGTCAAGGTCATTCAATACACGACGCATAGCCGCGACAGCAGCAGCATCAGCGGCTTTTTCATCACCCCGACCAATTTCAGGATAGCAAGCAATCGCTGCGGCTTCGGTGACACGCACCATCTCAAGCACCATTAAACGGCTTAAATCTTTATTGCTCATAAAATTTGCTCCAATTCATCTGTTAGATTTGTTGTTGATTACAGGGCTTCAATTCTTATCACTGCGGGGCCTTCTAGTACACAGTCTAGCCCTTCTAGCGTCGCTAAAGCCCCTGTTATTGCTTCTTCTAATGTCTCATGCGTTGCTAAAATGACATATACGCCACCTTGTTGGGCATGATCATGCTGATAGATACTGTCCAAAGATACATCTGCGCGCGCCAATGTACTACTTATATCCGCCATGACACCAGGCTGATCTTTCACCCGCAGGCGAATATAATAAGCCGTGGGTGCAGCGCTAAAAATTTGAGCGCTATCCGAACAAGTTGCAGGCAATAATGTGGCAGCATCAATACCTAGGGCTGGGCCACCATTGCCGCGCACCACATCAATAATATCAGCGACAACGGCGGAGGCCGTCGGCCCTTCCCCTGCCCCAGCACCGACATAAACGGTTTGTCCAACGTATGAACCATCAACGACGACCGCATTAGTCGCACCGCCAATAGCAGCCAATGCACTGTCCAGTGGCACCATAGCGGGATACACACTCGTTTGAACATGGTCGGCGACCCGTTTTGTAATACCTAGCAATTTAATACGGTACCCAAGTTCAGCTGCATAATGAATATCGAGGCCTGTAACGCTACGTATGCCTTCGCAAGTAAGGTTCTCCATGCTAGGTTCCACACCATAAGCAATCGACGCTAAGATCGTTGTTTTGTGGCCTGTGTCAATCCCATCCACATCAAATGTTGGGTCAGCTTCCGCGTACCCTAAGCGCTGCGCATCGGTAAGCACAGCTTCAAAGGATAAGCCTTCCTCCTCCATACGGGTTAGAATATAATTACAAGTCCCGTTTAGTATACCGTAAACACCTGTAATTTCATTAGCCGCCAAGCCTTCACGCAAAGCTTTGATAATAGGAATACCACCTGCTACAGCTGCTTCGAACCTAAGTTCAGTATTATTTTGTGCTGCCAGAACCGCGAGTTCCTTGCCATGATGCGCGATAAGAGCTTTGTTCGCAGTGATAAATGCTTTCCCACGGCTTAATGTAGCGCGCGCTAAAGCAAGGGCAGGTCCTTCGCTACCACCGATTAATTCTATGACAGCATCCACATCGCTGCGGGCTGCAAGATCAACAGAATTATCTTCCCAACCAATACCAGAAATATCAATGCCACGGTCGCGGTGTTTATCACGCGCACTTACGGCTGTAACGCAAATTTTCGTTTCACTACGGGCGGTAATGACATCAGAATTTTCAGTTAAAATCTTTATGACCCCAACACCCACAGTGCCAAGACCAGCGACAGCAATATTTAAAGCATTTAGTTCAC
>JABABO010000191.1 GCA_014238195.1 Kordiimonadaceae bacterium
GCCGTATTCCCATTCGTTCTGGCCACCGGCAAGAATTTTGGAAAGGCAACTGCGTTGCTGTGGGGCTATCTGCAGGCTTTTTGGAGCCACTTGAAGCTTCCGCGTTGGTGCTTATTGAGCTGTCTGCCTCAATGATCGCTGACCAAATGCCCCCCACTCGACCATTGATGGATATTGTGGCAAAACGTTTTAACAAAACATTTCGCTATCGCTGGGACCGGATCATTGATTTTCTTAAACTGCATTATAGTCTTAGTAAGCGGTCGGACACTGATTTTTGGACCGATAACCGGGATCCCGCGACTATTCCAGACAGTCTAAAAGACCTGATGGCCTTGTGGCGCTATAGGTCACCAAGTGATATGGATTTTTCAAGCAATACTGAGGTGTTCCCCGCCGCTAGCTATCAGTATGTCTTATATGGTATGGGTTTCAAGAGCGATTTTTCAAGCAGCCTGCATTTAAAGCTCGAGCGAGAGAAAGCAGAAGACGCGTTCAGGCAAAATGCGTCTGCGACAGCAAGGGCCTTAAAAAACCTGCCGACAAACCGAACTTTACTGAATAAAATACATTCGCACGGCTTTCAGCAGCTTTAAGAACAGGATTGAATGATGGCACGGTTACAGGCATTAAACCCAGCTCAGCACAAAAATTTATGCATCAATGTGGATGAAGCCCGAAAAGCAACAGCTACGGTTAACATGTTGCCGGTAGTGCTGTCTGAATTTCGGCAGTTGATCGTTGATTATCCAATTATGCTGACCAAGAACGCTGAAACGGGTGCTTTTTCACTGATCGCCTTATTGGGGCTAGAGCGTGGGGAAAATCTTTTTTGGCGCAGCGGCGCATGGGACGCTACATATTTACCGTTGGGGTTAAGGCGCTTACCGTTTGTTATTGGTAATAATGATAACAAGCAAAGCGACAAGGACCATGATTTTCTGATTTGTCTTGACCCTGAAAATGCCGCCATCACGCCAGAGACCGGAGAGGCGTTATTCAGCGAAGATGGTCGCCCAACCCGCTTCCTGCAAGACATGCAAACGGTTCTTGCACGTTTGATCGAAGGGGAACCGCAGACAGAAAATTTTGTATCCAAGCTGTTGGCCCATAAACTGGTGACACCGATGACGCTTGATATTGAGCTTGTGGACGGCGAAACATTAAATATTGAGGGCTTGTACGGGATCGATGAAGTGCGCCTTCAACGCTTAGAAAGTGAAACTCTTACAGTGTTAAACCAACAAGGACACCTAGAAGCCATCTACAATATGGCCGCCTCAACGGGGCATATTCGTAAATTAATTCAGCTTAAAAATGCTTTGCTTGCTACCCCAGACCCTTGGCTGCAGCCAGACAGCTGATGAAGGACCTGTTTACAAAGACGGTATTTCAGCCAAGCAAAGCGATGGAATTTGACCAGCGTTTAATTGGCTACGACTCTAACCCCATCTTGGTAATTGACAATTTTTTGCAAGATCCTAATGCCGTGCAGTCAATTGCTGCCCGTGGCAAGTTTACACCCGTCGAAAGCGACCTTTACCCTGGGTCACGGTTAGCATTAAGCAATGCGGCATGGGCAGACTGTGCGAGGTTTATGAATACGCAATTATGCAATATTTTTTTTGCTGGTGTGGCAACCAAGCTGACATCATGTTTTGCTGCACTGTCATTAAGTAGCTTACCTGCCGATAAAGCATACCCCGTACAGCGTATCCCACATTTTGATACAGTCAACACAAACCAGTTAGCCCTTGTGTGTTATTTGTCAAATTCAACAGGCTTTGGGGGAACATCTTTTTACCGTCATATCGCAACGGGTTACGAATCGATATGTCAAGATCGTGCTAGTCTATACCGCCGTGCCTTAAGGCGTGATGCAAGTCTTCACGGTCTGCCTGAAAAAAGTTATATTTCTGGCTCCACTCCTATGTTCGAGCAAACAGCAACGATCAAATATAAATTCAACCGCGCTGTCATATACCGTAGTCATATGCTCCATTCAGGGGACATCAATGGGGATCATAGCAATCACCCTGCAAAAGGCCGCCTCACCGCGAATGGTTTTATTCGTGTGGAATGATTAACACCTGTAAAGTTACTGCGCTGTCCAGCCGCCGTCTATGCGCAGACTATGCCCCGTTACCATGTTAGCCGCGCTAGATGATAGGTAAAGCACCGCAGCAGAGACGTCTTCGGGCACTCCAACCTTGCCCAGCGGTATCATACGGTCAACAAAGGCGCTAAAGTCTTTGTCTGCTAACATGCTTTCGGTCATGGGGGTTTTAATAAACGTGGGTGCTACCGTATTAACCCGAATGTTATGCGGTGCCAGTTCAACCGCCATGGCTTTTGTCAATCCTTCAACCGCGTGTTTGGTCATACAGTAAACGGTACGGTCTGGCGACCCGATATGCCCCATTTGCGACGACATATTAATGATGCTACCGCCATTGTTGTTGTTAATCATGATGCGGGTTGCGGCTTGCGCGGTAAGAAAGCAGGACCGCACGTTCAAATTCATGACATGATCAAGGGTCTCTGGAGTGACATTTATCATCGGTTCGGGCTTATTGGTGCCTGCGTTATTCACCAGAATATCCAAAGTGTCTAACGTGGCTATACGGTCCAAAAAGTCTTGTTCCATCACATCAACCGCCCATATGGTAATCTGGTCTGGGGCTTGTGCCTGCAGCGCTTCAAGGTCACCCAGAGTGCGCGCCGCCGCAATGACGTGCGCCCCAGACTTCGCCAACCCTAGAACACAAGCGGCGCCAATGCCTTTTCCTGCCCCAGTTACTAAGGCAACTTTTTCTGATAAATCAAACATTGTCATTTTACAGCCTGCCTTCATTTTTTTTTTCAAATAGAGTTAAAGTAATTTGCATTCGAATGCAAAATTGCATATGGTAGCGAAAATATCAACTGATTCGTTTTATATTGCAATGAAAATTGTTCTTACCAATAAGGAGTTACCAATGATTAAATATCTTAAAACTGGGGTATCTGCAGAAAAGTCATCTAGCGATGATAGCAAGGTCCGTCAAATTGTTGAAACAATTCTTGCAGATATTGAAAATCGTGGTGATCAGGCAGTACGAGAATATTCTGAAAAATTCGATAAATGGTCACCAGAAAACTATCAACTTTCAAAAGATGAGATCAAAGCCTGCTACAATGAGATGAGCTCACAAGATATTGACGATATAAGATTTGCACAGGTTCAGGTCAGGAATTTTGCCCAGCATCAACGTGCCGCCTTAAAGGACGTAGAGGTTGAAACATTACCTGGCGTTATCTTGGGTCATAAAAACATCCCCATGCAAAGCGTCGGTTGTTATGTTCCTGGCGGTAAATACCCCCTTGTTGCCAGTGCACATATGAGCGTTGTAACAGCAAAAGTTGCAGGTGTACCAAGGGTAATTGCTGCTGCGCCGCCGTTCGGTGGTCGCCCGTCCCCTGCTATTGTTGTTGCAATGGATATGGCAGGGGCCGATGAAATATACTGTATGGGCGGGGTTCAGGCTGTGGGGGCGATGGCCATTGGCACTGAAAGCCTTGCCCCTGTTGATTTTATTGTCGGGCCAGGGAATGCGTTCGTTGCCGAAGCAAAACGCCAACTTTTTGGTCGTGTCGGCATTGATTTATTTGCAGGACCCACAGAAACATTAGTGATAGCTGATGATAGTGTTGACGGGGAGCTTTGCGCAGCTGATTTATTAGGTCAAGCGGAACATGGTCCGAATTCCCCTGCTGTATTGCTGACAAATTCAGAAGCCCTTGCGCGCGGTACGATTAAAGAAATTGAGCGCCAATTAACAATTTTGCCAACCGCAGACATTGCAGGTGCCGCTTGGCGCGACTATGGTCAAATTATTGTTTGTGATACTTATGAGGAAATGGTTCAAGTCGCTGACGATATTGCATCGGAACATGTGCAGGTCATGACCCAAGACCCAAACTATTTTCTAAAGCATATGACCAATTACGGGGCTTTGTTTTTAGGACCAGAAACCAATGTTTCTTACGGCGATAAAGTCATTGGCACAAATCATACCTTGCCGACAAAGAAAGCAGCACGCTATACTGGAGGCTTATGGGTTGGTAAATTCATCAAAACATGCACGTATCAACGGGTAACAGAAGAAGCATCTGTCGTTGTGGGCGAATATTGTTCTAGGCTTTGTGCGATAGAAGGCTTCATGGGGCATAAAGAACAAGCAGATATCAGGTTAAGGCGATATGGTAAAAAACAAATCAGCACAGGGACAGCTGGATAACAGTTTTCAATCAGGTCGCGTGGTAACATCGTATGATGTCGCACGCAAGGCTGGGGTTTCGCAGTCGGCTGTTTCACGCTGCTTCAAGCCTGGCGCTTCGGTGTCGAAAAAAATGCGTGAAAAGGTTATGAAAGTAGCTACAGAACTGGGGTATGAGCCCAACGCCATCGCCCGTAGTTTAATTACCAAAAGGTCAAATTTGGTCGCCGTGATAATCTCTAACCTCACTAATCTTTATTACCCTGAAGTGCTGGCACAGCTCAGCCAACGTCTTTCAGACCGTGGTATTCGCGTGCTTTTGTTTGCACTAGACACTGAAAGTCATGCCGATCAGGTGCTTGCACAAATATGGCAGTATCAAGTTGACGGTGTTATTGCTGCAGCAAAACTCACCAATGACCAGTTGGCCGAATTTGAAAAACGGCAGAAACCGCTCGTTTTCTATAATCGCTTTTATTCTAATCAAGCGGTCAATGCAGTGTGTTGTGATCAAGCCGAAGGGGCATACCATTTGGTGAAAGGCTTAGTGGCTGCGGGGCATCAAAGTTTTGGAATTATAGGCGGGCCTGATGATTCGGTGGTGGGGAGAGAGCGCACAGATGCCAGTGCCGCGTGCTTGAGCACAATGGGTACGAGCGATGTGACTATTGTTGATGGCTCCTTTTCATATGAATGCGGCGGGGCTGGTGTTGAAATGATCAGGGAAAAACGCGGTAGCCTGCCTGATGCCATCATATGTGTAAACGATATGACCGCCATTGGTGCCATTGATGCCCTGCGTTATGGCCACGGGAAAAATGTACCCGAAGATGTCTCTGTGGTGGGTTTTGATGGTGTTGGCCCTGCGACCTGGGCAAGTTTTGATTTGACAACCATGCGCCAACCCGTTGGCCGTATGACAGAAGGCGCTGTTGAAATGCTGATGGAACGCATGGAAAATCCTGACTTACCCCCTGAAAAACGTTTGTTTGCAGGTGTGTTTGTAGATGGAACATCTGCAGTATTTGCCTAACAGCATGGAAAGTTATAAAAGCATGGAAATTTAGGTTTTTCTTTCGTTATTATTGCATTCGAAGTATATTTAGGTGAAGATTATGAGCCCTATCCCTTTAGTTTTAATACCTGGTCTGATGTGTGATCAGCGTCTCTGGCAGCCGCAGATTGATTATTTTGCGGGTAGTCAGACTATCATTGTTGCGGATGTGAGCAAACAGTGCTCGATTGCGGACATGGCCGTGTCGATACTATCAACTGTTCAAAAACCTTTTATTCTGGCAGGGCTTTCGATGGGGGGAATAGTTGCTTTTGAGGTTTTACGTCAAGCACCAGAACAGGTGCTTGGTCTTGCGCTGTTGGATACAAATGCAAAGGCGGAACCAGAAGAGCGTAAAAAGCTGCGTTTTGAGCAAATCAATGCAGTGCATAAGGGTCAGCTTTTAGATATTATAGAACAAGACCTAATGCCTAAATATCTTGCCGTGAAAAACCAGCAGGATAAAGCCATCAAAAAAATTATCATCGATATGGCCATTAGCTTAGGGGAACAAGTGTTTGAGCGGCAGTCCCACGCTTTAATGGGGCGCCAAGACAGTATGGCAAGCCTTGCAAATATTAGCTGCCCAACTGAGGTTCTATGCGGTGAAGACGATGCCTTATGTCCTGTTGAAACGCACACGTTAATCGCCGATCGAATACCACATGCAAACTTAACTGTTGTAAAAGAATGTGGGCATATGTCGACGTTAGAAGACCCCCACAAAGTGAATAGTATGCTGAGCCGGCTGATTGAGCGCGTGGAAAGTGATATGAGCGATGCATGATTTCAAAAAACGTTTGCTCGCAGGTGAGGCCCTTATTGGGACATGGATGAAAACACCTGCTTATATTGTCGCTGAAGTACTCGCTAAAACCAACCTAGATGTCGTATGCTTGGACGCGGAACACGCACCCTTTGATCGGATAGCAGTTGATAGCTGCATACACGCGCTTAGGTCTGGGGACATGCCAGCGCTTGTGCGCACATCCAGTGCTGCCCCTGAACATATATTAAGCGCCCTTGATTGTGGGGCTTTAGGGGTTGTTATACCGCATGTGAGTTCAGCGTCAAAAGCTAGTGCGATCGTAAAATCGGCTCACTTTGGTGCAGGCGGCAGGGGTTATGCTGGGTCAACCCGCGCAGCCAGCTATACGACCCAATCTATGTCAGAAAATTTACGCATTGGCCGTCAAGAAACCTGCGTCATTGCCCAGATAGAAGATATCGAAGCGTTGGACGAAATTGATGCGATCGCTGATGTTGATGGCATTGATTGTTTGTTCATAGGACGCATAGATTTGACTGTAGCGATGGGAGTTGACAGCCCTGAAAACCAAAAAGTGATAGACGCTGTTGCACGTATTTGTAAAGCAGGCCGTGATCATAATTGCCGTGTGGGCATGTTTGTGGCTGATTCCACAGAAATTCCTGAATGGTTAGCTAAGGGTGCGAATTTGTTTTTACTGGGTTCTGATCATGGTTTTATGCTAAAGGGTGCCCATGACCTTGTGGATCAATTCAACACCTATAAGCGCTAGATTTTGGAGCTTTCCTAAGTAGCGAACGATTAGAAAAGGGGCGGTTCCCAATCAGCTTAATTGCCATTTTGTGAAATCCGAGCAACGGCGATTTGGCGCAAAACAGCCACTTCATCAAACACTGTCCATTCGCGGTGAATACGGCCCTTAATGACACGCCAATGCGTGGCCCCTAGTATTCTGATTGGTGCTTGTGTTGGTTCACCGTAGCGCCCAGTACCTGTATGTAATCCCGTAAAAGACCACCTTACAGCAATATCGCGTCCTGTTTCCATATATGGAATATCACCTACATGATCAATTGTGATAGACGGTTTGGTGAGCATACTGTGTATATCATTAAAATAATCTGCTAAGTCTTTTTTACCGTAAAGCCGCTTGTTGTCTGGCATCGATATTTCAGCGCGAAAGTCATAAACCTTGCTTAAATCAAAGTCACTGTGATTTTGCCATAAGCCGCGCAAAACATATTTTGCAAACGGCAATGGGTTTGCTTCTGGTCTATGTGGTAATTCTATAGGGCCTGATATTGGGTTTTGTTTTATGCGGTCGATTTCTTGCTTGTGTGCGGCGAGGATTGGGTCATTATTTTTGATATCTTGCAGCGCCTGTTTAGAAGCAATTTCAAAAGGGTCATATCCTAAATCACGCACAACTGTGATGGTGTCCCGCATGAGCCATTCTTCAATGATTTTATTTTCAACGCACAAACAGTCAGCAATCGTCAAGAAGCGTGCCTGTTTGTGTGTTGCTGGCCCAAATTCTGATGGGCCTGTATTGGTCATCGTGCTCATGATCAGGTGAGAACTTAAATATCCAGTATCCTGATTGCCTGACCAAACAACATTCAGGGCATCAAGCGTTCTATCAGGAAAACTAGCAAGCGTGTTTTTTGTTCCTTCAATGACACGCTCTACACCGGACACATTACCTGATAAAGTATGAACTGGGCAGTCTTGGCTATAGTAGTTTATGCACAGGTCAGGTTTTTTTTCGTCCCATATCCAAGATGTAATCCGTACTATATAATCAGCAATATCAACAAAATGATCATCAAATCCCTTCATCGGCATTGTCCGAAGGGTTGATGGTTTCATCATGTCTGCCATGTCTGTGGTCGAAACATCGGTTGCAGTCCATTTATTTTTATTCATCGGCCTATTCCTTAGTGCTGCCTTTACGCATTTCATACATTGTTTATAGAAGCAAGTCTCTTGCAGTGGTAGATTATTTTGCATTCGAAGTCAATTTTTGTTGTATTTTATTTTCTATAGCCGTACAAGGTTTGTACACAAATCAGATAAAGGCAAGGAGGGATGCTTTGGCAGCCTATTCACAAGACGACATGGAAAAACGATTAGTACGGTATTCTGATCTGCAAGCCTGTACAAATGCATTCATCGATGCTCGCACACCTGGCAGTAATAAAAAAGAAAATTTTTGCCTGATTGGACCCGGTGTGTCGGAGCAACCTGGTCAACATGTCCATGTTAAAATCCCTCACGGCTTTAATATTGGTGGGGCACGCCAACCAAAGGGGTGTACAAATTCTCAGCACAGTCATGATACGGCAGAGGTTTTTATAGTGCATTCGGGTAAGTGGGCTTTTCGCTGGGGTCATGATGCTAAGGATGGTGAGGTGATCTTAACAGCAGGTGATGTGATCTCGATCCCTGAACGGGTTTTTCGCGGCTTTGAAAATGTCGGTGAAGATGATCAAGCTTTTTTATTTGCAATATTGGGTGGTGATGATCCTGGTCATGTCACGTGGGCGCCTTATGTTTTTGAAGCAGCACAAGGTCATGGCTTATTTTTAATGGAAGATGGCAGGCTGGTTGATACGTCACTTGGGGAAACTATTCCCGAAGGATTAGCACTGCAAGCCCCAACAACACTTGAAGATGTTACCCAGTTCCGATCCATCTCACACGATGAAATGCAAGACTGTGTTCAGTTGGACGGTGAAGGTATTGGCGAGATACGTTCAGTCATGAGCCAGCATAGTCAAGGGGTGAAGGAACTAGCCATTATTGGGTCTGCTAATCCTACTGAGGGGCTTGACGCTGGAAAAATGGCCTGGCCGCATGGCTTCCATGTCCGCCGTATTGAGATGCAGCAAGAGGGTCAGTTGCCCATGCATCAACGCCATGAAGAGGAAGTGATCTTCATTCACCTAGGTGTGGTTAGAATTACCTGGGATGGCGGAGCATTGGAGCTAAATAAAGGGGATACGATTACAATACCAAAAGGCTTGGTTCGATCGCTTAAAAATGTGTCATCTATGAGCGCAATATTGTTTGTCGTCAGAGGTGAAAATGCACCCAAAGCACCGACATGGTTCACATGATGGCACCTAAATTCAAACATAAAATGGCCTGTGAGAGGAATTTATTTGCATTCGAAGTCATAAGAGTCTAAAGTGTCATTGCATTCGAAGTCAAAAAATAAATATAAGATTTAGAAACCCCGATTTCAATTGTGTAAATTGGGGAGGGTTTTAAAAATGGGAGGATTTTGATTATGTCAAAAACTATTATCTTAAAGCGTATGGCAGCGCTAAGTGCGTCGGTCATGTTATTGCCCAACCTAGTAAGCGCTCAGGACGCTGACACAGGCACATTCGGATTGGAAGAAATTGTTGTCACCGCAGAAAAACGGTCTGAAAACTTGCAGGATGTCAGTATTTCGGTTTCTGCATTTAACGAAGAAACATTAGCACTTGGTGGGATTGATGATGTTTCACGGTTAGAACTTATGGTTCCTGGGGTTAATTTTGCCTTTGCGGGCAATGACGCAAAGTTTAATGTGCGCGGTGCCAATTCATCAAATACTTTTGGGGATAATGCTTCAATCGTTGGGGCTTTTGTTGACGGTGTTTATAAGCAACGGGCATCACAGCAAACGCGCGCATTTTTTGATATTTCAACCGTTGAATTTTTGCGCGGTCCACAAGGGACCCTATATGGACGTAATACATTTGCTGGCGCCTTAAACCTTTACACAAATAAACCAGATACCGCTGAATTTAGCGCTGGCTTTAGTGCAA
>JABABO010000142.1 GCA_014238195.1 Kordiimonadaceae bacterium
CGTCCCTATTGGCACCTCCTAAGGGTTTAAGTTTTTGCTTATAGCGTCTTTGGTGGGCGGGGAATAAAATTGCTCGTTCTAGCGATATAGTCCGCGTATCCAGGTCGGGTTTTTTTTAAGCTTTTTTCAAGCAAAGGCACCCCTGACCATTTTAGTAAGATAAAGGTCATCAAAGCAGGTGCGTAAATCAGGGCGAAATCGTGGGTTACCAGCCACATGCCCCACCAAGCACAGGCATCGCCAAAATAATTAGGATGGCGCGTATATTTCCATAAACCCTGATCCATGACTTTGCCTTGGTTTTCTGGGTCCGATTTAAATTTGGCAAGCTGCCAATCACCACCCCATTCAAAAATAGCACCGATTAGCCAGACAGCGATGCCAATGTAGGAAAGGGCATCAAGGCTGTAAGGCGCCCTGATTGAGAACGCGCTAATCAGGGGCAAACCAATAATAATAATCAGTGCCCCTTGCAATCCAAAGACAAAATACAGTGTAAACCAATGCCGTTTCCAGCCTTTTTTGCCGTCCGTCATGCGGACATAGCGTTGGTCTTCGCCGTCCTTTAAATATCGGCGCAGCAAATACAGGCTTAAGCGTGCACCCCACAGCAAAACAAGCGCAAGTGTGAGCAGCTGTGCAGGGCTTTCTGGCCTGCCGGCTGTGATCCATGCGCTGACAGCAATGATAATGAATCCCGTGGCCCAAAAGCTGTCAATGAAGCTGACAGTCTGTGTTATGATGCTGATGAACCAAAGGATTAATAAGGCAGTTCCCAGTGCCGTAAGTGCAGTGATTAATTGACTTGATAAGTCAGGCATATCATTCCCCTACATGTTTTCCCTAGACAGGCTATTTTACATAAATGGAGGCTAAGGTCAAAAGGCGTTATAGAAAAAACTGTTTTTCTAAATGAGTTGCGATTATAATCGCTTAGACCATACCATTTGACGCTTACAAACCTTGGGAGCATATCAGCTTGCAGCAAGATGCAACGATCATCGATTTTTTAGGGGCAAGTTTGTCACAGCTGGAAGCGCGTGGACAAATTGCCCTAACACCTGCCCAAGAAGAGGTGGCCTCAGCGCTTGCGATTATTTTGGATAACACTTTAGAAGAAATGGTTCTTGAGCTTGAAGCCATTGCAAGCTGCCAACAGGCAGAAGAAAAGGGTATAAGCAATGACAAGCATGGGGACATGCCCGCGTTCGTTGCTTTTTGTGCTGGTCTTAATCGCATCGGTCAAACCCTATTGCCGCATCTGATTGCTCAGTTTCATAGCTTTTGTAAAGAAAAAGACATCCCACCCTTGCCGCTTATGTGGGTCATCAAAGCCCGGTCTGATGCTTTCATTGCCTATTTGGTGCAATTGGCACAGGTGCATGGTGTTGTTTTTCTGGAAGACGGCCAAACTATCGGCGCGTTTGAACGAGGCGCACTTGCAAGCTTGCAAGCGACACTGCGGGATACAGAGGAAACGGCTTTGCAGGGTCTTTAGTTTAGCCTTACTCATCTTCGTTCAGATTAGGTTCAGATTGATTTGTTAAAAATTAAATGCATAACTTGGATAGAGAGGCGGTCAAATGAAAGGGCTTGAAATGCTTCGTGTGCCAGATAAATTCTCAAAATCAGATAAATTCACAAAATCAGATAAATTAACAAAAATAGCATCCTTGATAATGATTATAGCATTTGGGGTAACATTACAGGGGCTTGCGAGCGAATCTGCTTATGCAATACAGACTAGTACAACAGAACAGGCCAGTGCAGCAAAACAGGCCAGCGCAGCAGAACAGGCCAGTGCAGCAAA
>JABABO010000246.1 GCA_014238195.1 Kordiimonadaceae bacterium
ATCTATCCGCAATTCGCCACACATAATGCCCATACGGTTGCAGCGGTTTTGCATTATGGCAGGGGGGTGAGCCGTAGCAAATTCGAATTTCAACGCCTGCATGGTATGGGCGAATCGTTGCACAGCGTATTAAAAGGCTGGGCGGAAACCCCGTGCCGGATTTATGCGCCTGTGGGTGTGCATAGCGATTTGCTGGCCTATCTTGTGCGGCGTTTGCTGGAAAACGGCGCCAACAGTAGCTTTGTAAACCAAATCGTCGATACGGCTATTCCCCCAAGGCAGGTCGCACGATGCCCGTTTGGTTATCGTAAGGCTGGTGGCCATATCAAGGCTGGTGGTCATAGTAACCCTATTAACACATTAATAGTGTCACCAGCAAAGCTGTTTGGCATGGGACGCATAAACGCAAAGGGTTATGATGATCATGACCCCACGACACTTGCCCATATAGGCCATGTGCGTGATGGTTTTATCAGCCAGCAATGGCATGCTCAACCGGTTGGCGGTACATTTGATTGTAAAAATTTCAAGGATGCTGCAAAGACTATCCAAATCTTTAACCCTGCCGACAGGTGTGACTGTGTTGGGACTGTATTGGAAGCAACGGCGTCTGATGTTGAGACAGCCTTTGCAGCGGCCTGCGCGGATTTTCCCGCTTGGTCTGAAACCCGCAAAACGCTTCGGGCCGACTTTCTGCGCACCCTAGCGGATAGTTTTGAACACAATACCCCTGAATATATGGCACTGCTGTGCCGTGAAGCGGGTAAAACCCTGCCCGATGCCATTGCTGAGATCAGGGAAGCCGTTGATTTCTTGCGCTACTATGCTTTGCAGGCGGAAAATGCAGATTCAGAGGACCGCCAACCACGCGGTACCATCGTTTGCATTTCGCCGTGGAATTTCCCCTTAGCGATTTTTATCGGACAGATCGCAGCCGCCCTGGTTACTGGCAACTGTGTGATTGCGAAACCTGCTGATCAAACCCCGCTTGTCGCGGCGCTTGCTGCGCAGCATTTGTTAGACGCCGCAAACCTGGTCGGGCTACCGCACGGGATTATGCATCTATTGCCAGGCGCTGGGGCAACACTAGGGCCAATGCTGACAGGCCGCGTTGATGTTTCAGGTGTGTGTTTCACAGGCTCAACAGCAACAGCGCAGCATATCAACCGCAATATGGCCGATTTCGCAGCCATTGACGCACCGCTTGTCGCTGAAACTGGCGGATTGAACGCTATGATTGTTGATAGCACAGCCCTGCCAGAACAGGCTGTAAGGGATATGGTGGATAGCGCCTTTCAAAGCGCAGGTCAGCGCTGCTCAGCCCTGCGTATTTTATATGTGCAGGAAGATGTCTATGACCGAACCATGCACATGCTTTACGGGGCAATGGACGAACTGGTCATTAGCAAGCCTTGGCTGCTGGCTACAGATATTGGACCTGTCATCGATCAATCCGCACAAACAAATATTCTGGACTATTGCGCAACCTTAGAAGCACAGGGACGATTATTACACCAAGTAAAGTGTCCCCATCAGGACTATTATGTGCCTTTATCTGTCTTTAAGGTGCAAGGGATCAAAGATATGCCCCGTGAAATTTTCGGCCCCGTATTACATGTGGCAACGTTTAAGGCTGGTGACTTAACCAGTGTAATTGACGATATTAATGCCCGGGGTTATGGTTTAACGATGGGCCTGCATTCCCGGATTGATGAACGCGCCAATGTGGTCAAGCGCTTGGCCCGCGTCGGTAATTTATACATCAACCGTAATCAAATTGGTGCTGTCGTGGGATCGCAACCGTTCGGCGGCGAAGGCCTGTCTGGTACAGGGCCAAAAGCGGGCGGGCCGCGTTATTTACAGGTATTTTCAAAGGAAAAATCAGACCAAAGATCAAGATATTTGCCAACCATAAGCCCAGAATGCCCGCGTCTTGGTGTAAAAGAAATCAACAAAGCATTGAAAGGCTTACAGGCGAATATACCGCAGAATTTTCAAAGTATCCGCGAGACGCTGTTTGATACATTTGGCGCCTGTGATAACGATATAAAGGTGTATGCGCACGCACTGCTTCAACGCTTGCACAGCCAAGCAGACGACACACTCAATATGCCCACTCCAGTGGGGGAAACAAACATACTCAACACTGTCGCCGTGGGAACGCTGATTTGTATGGGGCCATCGTTGCAGGCGTATGTTGCAGGGATCATACAAGCCCGATTTTGGGGTAATGCAGTGCTGATCATTACGGATGATCAAGCGGTTTATCACAGGCTATTACCGCTGAGTATAGCTGGTGGCATTACCATACTGTTAGGGACAACAGACCCTAAAGTCTTCAGCCATATAACTGGATTCAATGCCCTGCAATTTCAGGCGCATGATCCTCTTTCTGATCCTTTGGTGCGGGGCTTAAAACAAGCACTCGCCGCCCGTGATGGCAAGATCATACCCATCATCAGCGAACTCTATATGCCCTATCGTTACGTGGCTGAGCGCCACATATGCACCGACACAACCGCATCAGGGGGTGATGCCAAACTGTTAGCTGCTAGTTAACGGCAAGACTGCCCGTCATCCCGTGCAGTGCGGCCCCAGCTCTCACCTCGTCATCCAATCACTGTGGTATTTGGCAGCGCTTCGCGCGCACTCTCCGTCGCTCTACGACACGGGGCCCGGAAAACAAATAATCCCGCACCAGCCTAAACGACTGTGCGGCTGGATACCGATTTTCTTCGGTATGACTATTTTTCCCTCACCATCGTCATGCTGAACTTGGTTCAGCATCCATGAGTGGTTTGGGCTTGTGTTTGCATCATGGGGTGAATGGACCCTGAACCAAGTTCAGGGTGACGGTATGGGTTCATTTATAACGACTGGGGTATGCTACGCCACTTTTAAACTGAATCATGAGAAAATTTAAACTGGCGAATGAGAAAACCATTGACACCTATAAGATGTTTGATTAAACCATTTTTAAAGTAATTTAATCGCGCATCACTACATTATGCCATGCTAATACAGTTTAATCGGGCAATTTTGTTTAATTTAGACGATGCAATTTTAAGACCTAAAATAACTGGATATTTTATATGACCATAACCTTTAATAATCCAAACGATGTATCGATTAAGGAAAACACCACTGGGGTTGTTATTAACCTTCAGGCCAGATTGAATGATGGCGATGTTGATGCTGGCATTACATACAGTATCACAGGCGGCACAGATGCGGATGATTTCACGATTGATACCAGCACGGGAGAGCTACGGTTTGTTAGCACACCAGACTATGAAGTCCCCTTGGATGATGGTGAAGATAATATTTATAACATTGAAGTCACGGCCAGCGATGGTGTTAGTGAGAGTGCGATACAGACCCTGATAATCACTGTTACTGACCGCTTGGTGGAGGAAGCAATAAGTGGTTACGGGGGCAGCTATGAACTGTCCAGCCTTGATGGCAGCAATGGCTTTGTTATTTACGGTATTTCATCGGGTGATAAAAGTGGTAAGGCGGTCTCCAGTGCCGGGGATATCAATGGTGATGGCTTAGATGACCTGATCATTGGGTCTCCGGGGCTGAATGGCCAGACTGGCGAAGCGTATGTCATATTTGGTGCGAACAGTTTTGATGCTGGGTTAGAGCTTACCGACCTTGATGGCAGCAATGGTTTTGTGCTGAATGCGGTTGATGATAACGATAACATGGGTATTTCCGTATCCAGTGCGGGTGATATCAACGGTGATGGTATTGATGATCTGATCATTGGGGCACCTTATGCAGACCTGATGAATGGTAGTTATGATGGTGAAAGCTATGTTTTGTTTGGTGATCATGGGGTTAACCCCTTTGGGGCATCGTTCGATCTGGCTAGTCTTGATGGCAGCAATGGGTTTACGATTTTGGGTGCAACATCGGGTGACCTAAGCGGTCGGTCTGTCTCCAGCGCTGGTGATGTCAATGGTGACGGGTTTGATGATATTATCATTGGGGCACCATTTGCTGACCCAGATAACGAAAGCAAGGCAGGTGAAAGCTATGTTATTTTTGGCTTTGACGGTGTTAACCCCCATGGTGCAAGCCTTGACCTTGCCAACCTTAACGGCAACCATGGCTTCCTTATCAAAGGGAGCTATGAAGACAGTAATGGTGGCTTTTCCGTTTCAAGTGCTGGTGATGTTAACAAGGATGGCTATGATGATCTGATCATCGGCGCACCTTTACATGGTGGTACTGAGGGCAGAAGCTATATTGTCTATGGGTTTGATGATCCTTCTAAAACAGTTATTGATACAGGAAATGGATTCACCAAAGACATCGGCTTCAAATTGAAAGGATATGAAGACGACCAAAAAAGTGGGAATTCTGTCTCGAACGCAGGTGATTTTAACGGCGATGGTTATGATGATTTTATCATTGGTGCCCCTGAGGCATATTACAATAGTAATAAGTCTGGCATAACCTATCTTGTCTATGGTCGTGGGGATCAGCTTAGTGATAATTCTGAAGATTTAGATGATTATCTGGATGATGGAGGTCGCGGCTTTGCAATAGGTAGTAATGTTGAAAATGACTATAGCGGTTTTTCTGTCTCGGGTGTTGGGGATGTCAATGGGGACGGGTTTGATGATATTCTCATCGGTGTACCAGGGAACGACGAGAATGGTGAAGATTCAGGGGCAGCCTATTTGATGTTTGGCCTGCAGACTGCTTCGAGTGCATTCGACCTTGATTCTTTAATGGAATTTTCTTTAGCGATCAAGTTGAACGGTATTGATGGTAAAGGGGAAATTGATTTAGGGGATGAAGCTGGTTGGTCTGTCTCTGGCGCAGGGGATATCAACGGTGATGGCTATGATGATTTCATCATTGGGGCACCTCACGCCAGTGGCCGCAGCAATGAACAAGCCAGGACAGGCGAAACCTATGTTGTGTTTGGCGGTAATGGCTTGCTGGATGCTGATATTATTCCACTGATTTTCCCTACGTTTGATACTGATTCAGCGTCTCCAATCTCTGACGACCATTCAACCAAGCCTACGGCGAGCCTATCTGAAGGTCAAACAACCCCAACACCGTTTGATGATATATTAGAATATGGCCGCGATGAAGACGTGCTGTCAGCGCTTCCAGGCGATGATTATGTCGATGGCGGCATGGGTAATGACACCATGGGCGGTAACACAGGCAATGACACCATCGAGGGCGGCCTTGGCGCTGATCTGTTGTTCGGCTGGTTGGGTGATGACCTGATTTACGCGGGTTTCCAAGATGATCTGTTCACCGACCACAGCAACAATGTGGTGTGGGCAGGCGCTGGATACGACACCGTTGTCGGCGGCGCTGGCGCTGATACGCTGGGTGGTGGTCATGATGATGATCACGTCACAGGTGGTCGCGGTGATGATCTGCTGTTCGGTGGTTTTGGTAATGACACTGTTTTAGGCGATCAGGGTTTTGATACCATTTACGGCGGCTGGGGTGATGATCTGGTCAAGGGCGGCGCTCACAGTGATCTTCTGTTCGGCGGCGACGGCGCTGATACCATTGAGGGCGGCAGTGGCAATGATTCCATGTGGGGTCATGACGGCGATGATCAACTTTCAGGCGGTATCGGTGATGATATTCTGTACGGCGGTGCTGGCGATGATGTGATTGACGGCGGCGGCGATGACGATCTGATCTTCAACGGTGACGGCAATGACACTGTGGACGGCGGTGACGGCGATGATACGCTTTGGGGTGGCCCTGGTGATGATCAACTGACCGGCGGGCTTGGCGCTGATACATTTGGCTTTACCCTGACGGGCGGCAATGACCATGTCAC
>JABABO010000235.1 GCA_014238195.1 Kordiimonadaceae bacterium
TGCGGCTTGCCACGGCCATACGGAACCTAGACGGCGAAAAAATGTCCTTTGTTGTACAGATGATGAGCAAGGCCACGCGGTTTTTGTCAGCAATCAACACCAGCTATAACCCAGAATTTGTGATCTCGAACGCGCTGAGGGACTTGCAAACAGGCCTAACGACGGCGCAGCAATTTGACGCTGAAGGCATGACCAAAAAAATTATCCAAGGCTGGTTGCCTGCCATGCTAGGGGCCGAACAAGGGGCCTTTAAGACAGGCAACAGCGAATGGCGGCCATGGTTCGATGAATATACGGCGGCTGGCGGGCGTGTGTATTTTAATCAAATGCATGATGTTGATGCCTTGCGCACTGATCTGCAAAAGAAATTCAAGGAATCTGGTAAAAGCAAAATGAAGCGCACGCTATCGATCAGGGCGCTTGGTAAGACGATTGAAAAGGTCAATCTAGGTGTTGAATCTGCCGTGCGCTTATCGGTGTACCGCCATTTGCGCGAAACGGGTATGAGCAAAGACAAATCCGCCGCCGCCGCCAAGGAACTGACAGTAAACTTTAACCGCAAGGGAACGATGGGGCCTGTGATCAACAGCTTTTATATGTTCTTTAACGCTGGCGTGCAGGGGACCTTTACCCTCGCCCGTGCTGCAAAGGCCAGCAGAAAGGTGCGGGTGGCGCTCGGCGGTATTGTGGTAACAGGGGCCTTGATGGAAATCTTTAATCAGTTATGGAGTCCTGAAGACGAAGACGGCGAAAAGAAATATGATAAAATTGGAGCGCATGAAAAATCGCGCAACTTCATTCTTTATCTGCCCAACAGCAAACAGCCCATAGAATTGCCAATGGGCTACGGCTTGAACTTCTTCTATCACCTTGGCCGCGCTATCACAGAAGTTGGTATGGGCCGCGACGTGATGGATGCGGTGGCCGAGGTGGCTACAACAGGGATGGAAGCATTTAATCCCATCGGCGGAGCTGGTAGTTTTGTAAAGCAAATGTCGCCAACCCTGCTGGACCCCGCGATGGAGCTTGCTCTGAATGAAGATTTTGCAGGCCGTGCGATTATGCCAACCCGTTACCCGCATCATTCAGGCGAACCTGAGCACCTACGCCACTTTAAAAGCGTTAGCCCGACGGCGAAAGCGATTGCTAAAGGCCTGAATGATGCAACAGGCGGCAATAGTGTGGAACCTGGGGCCATTGATATAAGCCCCGAAACCATCGAGCACTGGTTCAGCTTTATAACAGGTTCGGCGGGGCGTACTGCGCAGCGCTTCGTGGATATTCCCAGTATCATTGCAGACCCAGAGCGCGAGATCACCAGTAAAGACATCCCCTTTGCGCGCAAGCTGATTGGTGCGTCTAATTTTGAGTGGAAAAATAAGCAGCGATTTTACGAGCGCACAAATGCCGTGATGATCGCCAAGAAGCGCCTTGAAAAACTAAAGGAAGAAGGCCGCGCCCGACAAGCCTATGACTTCAATAAAGAAAACAAGAAGCTGCTTACATTACACAGCGAGGCCATGGATTCTGTGCGATATATGCGTCGTTTGCGCAAGCATCTATCCCAACTGCATACCGCAAAAGAATTGGGCCATCTAAGCCAAGCAGAGTATGCCGCAAATATTAAACCCTTCCAGCAAGAGGTCAAAACCGTCGTCAATAAATTTAATACGCTTTATTACACTGCGTTTAATGAGGAATAGGGGGTTGGCTTTGAAATGTTGGCATTTTAGCTTTAAGGTGATCTCAAATAAAGGCGTTTGCTTTGCTGCCAGATATCTAGGCGGCGTTGGTGTCTGATTTTCATAATGGTTGTGCGCATACACCAAGTATGTCCAGTCTCTAAATGTTCTAATTCACAAGTGACTTTTTCTGCAGTGAAAGTCAAAGAACCATCATTAGTTATCGTAATAGGAAGGTGCAATTCAGGTCGTCCCAAAAAATGCGACAATGCGAACATATTATTCACAGATAGTTTTGGTTTTGCCTCTGCACACCATTCATATATTGGTGGCATTTGTGAGAATAAAAATGCAATAGCCCCGACATACACTCCCAAATAATCTGCAGATAAAAAACGCTTTGTATTTAATTTTCTGATCATCATAAACCCATAATTAATTATGCTATAACACTCATTAGTACTTAATTAATCAACTTAATGTGTCTTGTCAAGTGATACTCTCATTAGATGGAAAAGGTCGAGCATCGGGGCGTGATCGGGGCGTAAAACGCTAAATCGGGGCGTAATCAAGTGTTTTCGGGGTGTATATTAAGGCAATAAATGGCTGTTTTCTGCCAAATTTATTACTTAGCGCTTCGCTGGCAGCGAAGAGGTCAGGGGTTCGATTCCCCTAGGCTCCACCAATTAACTGTTTGATTTATATGTCGGTTATAAAGGACTTAGCAGCCAAGCTGCTAGGTCCTTTTTTCATAGTGACCATTTTGTGCCCAAACTGAGCCTAAAAAAGTACTCCTATTATAAATCACTAAAATCAATCTTATTTCGTAAACTAGATACCCAAGGGTAATTCGGTTTAATATGAGAACTTTTGTGTAGAACTTGCCCCATTACAATACTCGGATTTATCCCAATTGAATTAGCAAAGTCAATTATGTGGTTTTTACTATAACGCCCTTTTTTTTTTTTTTTTTTACTATAGAAATTAGACCACTCACTTTTTGAAATAAGGGATTGTTCCGCAAAGTCATCGGCCCTTTTCTCTATTTCATTTACGCTCGAATTATTAATATCTTCATCAAGATATATTTCTTTCTTCCCGTCAAAAAGTATATGGGCTGCTTCGTGATAAAAACTAAACCAAAAATGATCATCTGTTTTGTATCTATCACTTAATTGAATAAGAGGAGTATCTTTAGTTAACCATCTAGCTGCGCCACTAATTCCGGCTTTAGGTATTGTCTCTGTAAGAACTAGTATTACTCCGCACTGCTTACACACAGTTCGTAATTGCTCAGCAGAATCTTTCCACTTCAATTTAGAAAGTTCTCTTATGTTCTTAAGAGATTCTTTAAATAATTTTTCTTTATATTGAGCCAAATCGCCGTTCATCATTACTTCTCTGGCTTCAATTTCTCCAATTCTTAACCAACTATACACAACATTAGGGCTTGTTTGAAAAGATTGAGATTGCTTGAAATAGGTTGAGAGAGCTGTCTCATGATGTATTCTTTTCCATGCATCAAAACTACCAAGACCTAAAAAGTTAAGGATGTCCTCATATAAATCTCCTTGGTTCTTAGTACTTGTAATATAGCCCCGATTTCTAAGCACACTTAAAGGAAATTGATCAATCCACTCTATTAAGTTTTTATCATCTCGAGCATCCTTGTTTTTGAGTTCAGATAATTTAAAGGAGCTCTCCATATTTAATATTAAAGAAGCCTTTACAGACAATACTCTTTCTAATTGTATCGCTGTTTCAGGTGTTATTGATGAATGATCATTTAATATCTCACTAATTGTTTTTGTTGGGCGCCCACACAACTTAGCGAGTTCAACAACTTTGATACCTCGAGCTTCAATGATCTCTGTGAGATACTCACCTGGAGAAATTGGGTCAATAAATTGAGCTTCTTGATTAGACATTTCCATCACCTCCACAAACACTGGTAATAATAATTGCTTGAATAGATGTCAGGCTATGTCCATTACTATTAGATTTAAAATTTATCACACCTGATTCTACTCTACCCACTGCATAAGAGTTATTACAGCCTTGGTTAGACTTGCGCCTAAGGTCAGGCAAACCTTCTGGGACCTCTTCAAGATTGTTGGCTGCGGAAAGAACGGACAAACGCCTACGAATCGCCTTAGCCGTATTCTCGCCAAAGTGATTTTCTCTAGTGCTTGGGCACGTGCATAATTTCGCAAGTGCATTAGAAAAATATTTAATTTCCACCCTGTATCCGCTCTTTTTTTTAAAATCATAACCCTAAGTATTACGAAATGCAAATTAAATCATTGACTCTTATTTTGCGAATCGCAATAATGGTAATCATAACAGATAGTGTTATGATTTTAAGGAATTTACAATGAATAAAAGAAACCAACATATAACGCCGCACAAAGAAGGGTGGCAAATACGAGGTGCAGGTGCACAACGTGCGACAAGTGTTCATCGCACTCAAGCCGAGGCGATTGATCGCGGCAGGGAAATTTCTCAAAACCAAGAGAGTGAACTGTTAATTCATGGTCGAAATGGGCGCATTCGGGCCCGTGGCTCCCACGGATCTGATCCATATCCACCAAAAGGTTAAATACTGGACCGATGTTCAGTCCTATTTTTTTAAGGAGAAAATGTATGCCTAAAAATATTGTAATATGCTGTGATGGCACAGGCAACGAATATAGCAAAAACAACACCAATGTTATTGGAACATTCTCAGCTATCATTCGTGATGAAAAGCAACACGCTTTTTACGATACTGGAGTAGGGACGTTCAATCCAATGGGTTTATCCCTTGGACCTATATCTAAACGCATTGGCATCACTTCGGGCCAAGCTTTTGGATATGGTATAAAGCAGAATGTCCAAGAAGCCTATGAATATCTAATGAACAGATATGAAACTGGCGATAAATTATATGTATTCGGCTTTAGTCGAGGTGCCTATACCGCCCGATTGCTAGTTGGAATGCTGAATAGGGTAGGTGTTTTACAAAAAGGGAGCAAAAACCTAATACCTTCAGTCATGAAAATGAACTTTGAAGAAGAAGATTTGGAAACTGTGAAAGGCTTCAAAAACGCATTTTGCCATGAATGTTCACCGCACTTTGTCGGTGTCTGGGATACCGTTGCATCTATTGGTTATTTTCACCCTGCTCGTCACTTTAAAGATGATGTACTGAACCATGATGTTAAATTTGCTTACCATGCCATTTCAATTGACGAACAAAGAAAAAAATTTCCCGTTAGCCTTTGGGACGAAAGTAAAAAAGCTGATCACCAAACGATTGAACAAGTTTGGTTTTCTGGTGTGCACTCTGATATTGGTGGATGGTATACAGAACGAGGCTTATCAGACCTCGCATTTCAATGGATGATGGAAAAGGCTCTAAACTGTGGACTTCGCCTCAAGGAAACATGGCGTTCAGGGCTTGAGTGTGATGCCAAAGGAACCATTCATAACTCGCGTAGCGGATTCTGGAAAGTTTGGAGCGCTGTAGAACGCGAAATCCCAGATGGTGCACTTATTCACGAAAGTGTTTTCAGCCGCATGGAAGAATTAGGTTATAAACCACCATTGCCATCTAAATATAAGAAAATCTCTTGATATATCGTCTTAAGGGAACTCGAATAAAAAAGGCCTTTGGTAAGAATTTACCGAAGGCTCTCTTTTCTTTTATCTGTACCATCCAGTCGCCCATTTTTACCATAAACAAACAGATAGTGCAGAAGGGTGTGACAATGTGCATCAAATTAATGGGTCAGAAATTCAATAACCTGTATACAATATAAAACTTACACATCGTAACAGAGCCTGTGCAATATCGTTTATTAGCCTTAAGAACTTAATAAAATACCTTTAATTAAATATACTTTCGGTATCATTTCAATCTTGTATTTTACCTCCTATATTGTATACAATATTTGAAACTCTATTCAGGAGACACTTTGTGAGCAATAGCAATCCATTTGGCGCCTTAAACGGCTTACGCATGATCGAATTGGGTCAATTAATAGCGGGCCCTTACTGCGGTCAGTTGATGGCAGACCACGGTGTGGAGGTTATTAAAGTTGAAGCGCCCGATAAACCTGACCCCATGCGAGAGTGGGGCCAAGGTGTTCCGCTTTGGTGGACAGTTGTTGCCCGTAATAAAAAATGCATCACATTGAACTTACGCGAAAAACAAGGCCAAAATCTATTAAAAGACTTAGTTAAGCAAACGGACTTTTTGCTAGAAAATTTTCGTGCGGGCACCATGGAAAAATGGGGTCTTGGTTATGAAGAATTGAAAAAGATCAATCCTAAGCTTATTATGATCCGCGTTTCAGGCTATGGCCAGACGGGGCCTTATTCCAACCGCGCGGGTTATGGTTCCATCGGCGAAGCGATGGGCGGTATGCGCAACTTGGCTGGCGACCCAGCTAGTCCGCCCAGCCGTGTTGGTCTCTCGATCGGGGATAGCTTAGCAGCGACTTACGCTTGCCTTGGCGCGTTAATGGCACTGCGTCACCGCGACCAAACAGGGGAGGGTCAAGTGGTCGATAGCGCCATTTATGAAGCTGTGCTCGCCAATATGGAATCCGTGATCCCTGAATATGCCATTGCAGGGCATACGCGCGAACGCACAGGTTCAATATTGCCAAAAATCGCCCCATCGAACGCTTACCCCACACTGGACGGCGACATATTGATCGGTGCGAACCAAGATAGTGTTTATGGCAGGTTATGCATGGCCATGGGTCGCCCTGAGCTGGCAACGGATCCCCGCTTTATCAATCATGTGGCCCGCGGCGAGCACCAAGAAGAATTAGACGGCATCATTGCCGATTGGACACGCGGTCAAAACCCCGAGGTAATTTTAGACCTTATGGACGTACACGGTGTGCCGGCTGGTAAAATATACAAAGCCAAAGACATGTTAGAAGACCCTCATTTTAAAGCACGCAAGGCGATCGTGGAACTCAATCATGAAAAACACGGTAAAATACCTATGCAGAATGTGGCACCCAAGCTTTCAGCCACGCCAGGCGAAGTGCGTTGGCCTGGCCCTTTAAGGCTAGGTCAGCACAATGCAGAGATATACGGCGAACTATTAGGTAAAAGCTGCGAAGACCTGACTACCCTGAAAGAAAATGGCATCATTTAAATTATGATTGATTTGACGCGTTTACAAAACGAGAGTGTGCGGCCCTGATATGAGTACGCATAATTGCCCCGCACCAATCGCTATCCCTTACAGATAAGGCCTCGATCAATTCGCCGTGATGCGCATTACTGCGCTTTAAATCTTTCTTGCTGTAATTACAGGCGGTTCTGGAGACTATGGGCGGCGAAATTAAACGCTGCACAGCTTGAATCATGGGTTCACTACCCGTCGCCTCAAGGATGGTTTGGTGAAATATGCGATTTGCGTCCA
This sequence comes from Kordiimonadaceae bacterium, assembly GCA_014238195.1. Classification (GTDB taxonomy): domain Bacteria; phylum Pseudomonadota; class Alphaproteobacteria; order Sphingomonadales; family Kordiimonadaceae; genus JABABO01. The sequence continues at coordinate 7,108 of JABABO010000235.1, forward strand.
AGAAAACAGTGGTGTTGATCGGCTTAGTTGAGGCCTCTAGCATTTGATCAATAATCATATATTGCTCTGTTAATATGGCGATTTGTTCATCTGTGATCAATTCTGCGGCCCGAGCACAAGCCATACCTTCAACTGTGGCCCTAAGCGCGAATATATCCTCAATCTCGCGGGCACTCCAGTCAGCAACCTGACTGCCTGAGTTTGGTTTATTGATCAGATAATTTTCAGCCGCAAGCCTTTGCAGTGCTTCACGAACCGGAGTCCGAGATACCCCACACAAATCAACGAGCTTTTCTTCCTTCAGCCGGTCGCCCGGCTCAAAAGTACCGCCCAAAATCGCTTGTCGGATAATATCATAGGCTTGATCAGTTGCTTTCGTCATAGGAGGGTGACCTGCTTCTCATCGTTCTAATAATAATAAACACTATTCCCATAACAAGAGCCGCGCAAACTTAATCATAAGAAAAGCAGATTATACAAAAGTCTTTACTATTCAGCCTTTTGTTGCCACTGATACACTATAGCCAAATGCAGTGAATTTTGATTATTTCATTTAGCTATGGTATTTTCAAGGTAGTTATGCGTTGGCTCAAAGATGCGTGTCGCTGCGCAATCGTCACGTTTCAACCCTGCTCTATCGTATTCCTGATGTAAACCCCTATGAGCTTTCTTTCACTTTCGTTATAATTTCAGATAATGACATCACATCGGCATATTTAGCATGCATATCAAACAGATTGGCGGCATGGGCTTCCGTATTACGGTCACCCACAGCTTCACGGGCGACAAAGACGGGATAATCATATTGCAAACCGTCTACGACGGTGGCGCGTACGCAGCCCGATGTCGTTAGTCCCGTTACCACAAGACTATTCACCCCATCGCTGCGCAATCGGTCATCGAGGTCTGTTTTATGAAAACTACTCGCCCACTGTTTTTCGATTAACGTCTCGCCCTTTTGCATGGCAAGACGGTCATCAATCTTCACCCAGTGACTATCGGGGGTCAGTTGATTTAAATCATTCATACGGCGCCTGAAAATTTGCGCTTGATCGTCTGATGAAAACACAACAGTGGTAAAATAAACTGGCAAGCCTAGAGAGCGAAATAATTTCAACAGTTCAGCATTTGCAGCCACCACTGCGGGGCAATCAGTACCAAGCGTACACCTACCATCCGTAAACCCATTGATCATATCCACCAGTAGAAGCGCAGGTTTATTGCCCATGGTCATACTCGTGCGGTCTAAATCCATTAGCTATTTAACTCTACACTAATCCATTTCACTTCTGTGAATTCTTCGGTGCTATATTTACCACCACTGCGCCCAAGGCCAGACATGCCCGTACCGCCGATGGGGGCAAGGGCACTACTTTGGAAGCTGTGCATGCCGATATGTACAGACCCAGCATTAATCTCCTTTGCAGCTTTCATGCCCCAGGCCACATTATGGGTTAGTACAGCAGCCGATAAGCCGTAATCGCTGTCATTGGCTTCGCGTATAGCCTCATCTAACGTGTCCACAGCAACGACAGAGCACAGCGGGGCAAAGCTTTCTTTAACCCACGCCCCACACTTGCGCGGCGTTCCCACTAAAATTGTCGGTTCATAAACCAATCCGTCTTTAACCTTACCCCCCGTTAACAGCGTTGCCCCTGCTGCCACGGCCTGGTCCACATGGTCCTGCACTTTATTCACGGCATTTTGGTTGATAAGGGGGCCGTAAAAACTATCTGGGTCTCTGACATCGCCAATTTTTAGGCTTTCGGCTTCGGCTTTAAAAGCTGTTAAAAAGTCTTGCATGATAGACCGATCCACTATGATACGGCTATTTGCCATACAGATCTGCCCCGAATGGATAAAGATGCCTTGTGCAGCAATTTTTGCTGCTTTATTGACATCAACATCTCTCAACACGACTAAGGCACTTTTACCACCGAGCTCTAACTGCATACGGCGCATATTCTGCATCGCAGACGCCCCAACAGATTTGCCCGTTTCCGTTGACCCCGTTAAGGCGATGGCATTAATATCCGCGTGCTCGACAAGGGGTTTCCCACACTCTAATCCAAAGCCCGTTACAACGTTTATTGCGTTTGCGGGGATTCCAGCTTCTATAAGAATTTTCGCAAACTCTATGGCAATCAAAGGTGTCTCTTCTGAAGGTTTAATCACCACACTGTTCCCAGCGGCCAGTGGAAATGCTGACATTCTTGTCAACAAAGCAAGGGGCGCATTATAAGGTGATACAACTGCCACCACCCCCAAAGGATTGCGTGTTACAAAAGACATGCGGTCTGGGTTGTCATTTGGGAAAGTATCCCCGTATAGCCGGCGAGCTTCGCCGGCGGCTGTCCGCAGCAAGTCAACCGCATAATTAATTTCACCCTGTGCCTTAGTGATCACAGAACCACTTTCATCCATCAATAGATCAAGCATGCGGTCCATGCCACTGGCGGCAACAATATCGGCGGCCCGTAGTAAGGCAGCCTCGCGTTCGCGCGCAGCAAGCCGTGACCATTCTTCAAAACCCTTGCGTGCTGCCGCAACTGCTAAGTCAATATCCCCAGACTTACCAAGTGGCACTTTGCCAATCACGGCCTGTGAAGATGGTGATAGCACATCAAATGTCTCGCCGCTTAGGGCAGCACATTCAACACCCGCAATAATAAGCCCTGCTTTAATCATGTCATTCACTCCCAATCTCTGTTTATGTCTTAGCCAAGTCGAACTGGTTCTGTTTAGCATCTTCTACGTCTATATGGGCAGCCATCAATCGGCCTCGTTCATCAAGAAATACTTGTACGAAACCCAAGGATATATCACGCAAAGCCCGCGCTGTAACCCCTGCATTATTACCAGTATCTGATGTGCCATTGGCTATCCCGTATCCTCAAAATGACGGCTTTTAAAACAGCTTTGGGGGTAAAGCGCCTTCTAAAATAAGTAAGGCTTCTTTTGTATGAGTACCCCCTTCACCAGAATATCCCCCTAATTTTATATGTCCGCCCAGCGTACTTTGTGAGATAACCCTATGACATGGAATTATGATTGGTATAGGGTTCATTCCGCACGCAGCCCCCACAGATTGCGCAGCAGATGCAATCGCTTTGGCAACAGCCCCATATGTGCAGGTTTCACCGTACAGGATAGTTTGTAGGTAGGACCAAACAGTTTTTTGGTAATCACTTCCTTCAGGTTTTAATGGTAGGTCAAACGTCTGTAATGCCCCATCAAAATAAGCATGTAACTGTGCTTTGGCTTCAAGCAACAACGATGTGCTATCTTGAACAGGGCTCCAACCCCAATCGAGTGCAATGATCGCATCATCTTCTTCTGTGACTGTCAGGTCTTCTGTTGGTGTGTGGAGCGAAATTTGCGGCATGTTTTTTATCTTTCTTAAGCAGACAAAACTTGCGCTTTTTCTTAATCACTGTCAATCATAGACATTTACGTCATTAGAACACTGTCTAAACTGCATTCTGTGTTGTTAAATGGTGATTAGAAATGGCTATCAATAAGGAAGAAAGGGTAATTATGAAAATCAACTTTGATATAGAATGTACACCAGAAGAAGCTCGCCGCCTCGTTGGGCTACCTGACGTTTCACCGTTAAATGAAATGATGGTAGAGCAAATGAAAAAACGCCTTAAAAATGGCTTTAGTCCAGAAGACATTGACGCGATGATGAAAGCATGGATGGGGGGCGCTAGTGCTGGCCTAGACGGACTTCAAAAAGCCGTATTCTCCCTGTTGCCAGGGGGAAAGAAACAATAAGAAAACAAATACATTTTGAAATATTAGACTTATGTCATTTTCAGAAACAATATTTGCTCTGGCAAGCGGTGCAGGGACAGCAGGCGTCGCTATTGTGCGGATCAGTGGCCCCTACGCAATAAAAGCCTTGCTGCAAATATGTCAAAATCCCTGTGCGGGGAAAGTGTTATCTGATATTACTGCTATCGGCCCACCGCGTACTGCCTTAATGCGCACAATATATTGCCCTACCACAGGCGCAAATTTAGATAAAGCCTTAGTCATGTATTTTCTGGGGCCCTTCAGTTTTACAGGTGAAGATGTCGCCGAATTACATGTTCACGGGGGAAAAGCTGTCATTGACGGTGTGTTAGATGCACTAGAAAAAATTGCTGGTTTGCGCCTAGCCGAAGCAGGGGAGTTTAGCCGCCGTGCTTTTGAAAATGGTAAAATGGACCTTACCGAAGCCGAAGCCCTCAATGACTTAATCCATGCACAAACTATAGCACAAAAACAGCAAGCCCTAAAGCAAATGGATGGCAGTTTGCGTGAATTATATGAAGATTGGCGTAACCGCCTTGTTAAGCACTTAGCCCACCTAGAGGCTGACATTGATTTCCCAGATGAAGATTTACCAGAAAGGGTATCAGCCGCTGTATTACCTGAAATTATCAAATTACGAGAAGACATCTCAGCTCATTTAAACGATGGTCGTCGAGGGCAGGCCCTGCGTGAAGGATACAGAATTGTAATAATTGGTGAACCGAATGCAGGTAAATCAACCCTTTTAAACGCTTTGACGAAATCAAACACTGCGATTGTTTCCACTGAGGCTGGCACAACACGCGATGCCTTAGAGATCGCACTGGACCTAGGTGGGTTTCCTATACGACTGATTGATACAGCGGGTGTCCGCAGCGATAAAAACCAAATAATTGGTGCTATAGAGCGCGAAGGGATTAATCGTGCTTTAAAACATGCCAACGATGCTGATTTACGTTTACTATTGATACGTGCTGAACAGTGGCCAAATATTCCTGCAGCTTTGTTGAAATGGTGTGATGATAAGACTTTCTTAGTCATCACACAAACTGATCGTCTTGAAAACGGTAAAGCCCTTAACAATCAAACGTTCCACGTGGAACAATCTGACATATTAAAGTGTGTGTTAGGCTGCATCCCCATATGCGCTATCCGTAAAGGTGGTCTCGCTACATTATATGAAGCCATTAATAGCCATGTCGTGCAGGCTATGGGATTACGAGAAGCCCCTGCACTCACCCGCATAAGGCACCGCGAGGCGATAAAAACATGTCTTGAGCATTTATTACGTTTTGATAAAAACTCTTGTTTTGATGCTGTTCTAGCTGCCGAAGATATACGAATGGCTGCGCGTGCTTTAGGTACTATAACAGGGCGCGTGAGTGTTGAAGATGTATTGGATACCGTTTTTTCAGACTTTTGCATTGGTAAATGAATAATACGGAAACGGAGCCCTAAAGAATATAGTGATGCAAACTCTATTGAGTATTAAACCTTTATACTTCTGTATCAATTCTTCTATGTTCCACGTGAAACATCATCTCCTTTTGACTTAAGCATTACGATCTATTATACGGAGCCAAACAGAATTTCTAATACGGCTTTTGTGCCCTTACAATAATTAGAAAAGAAAACACATCTATGTCCGATTATGATGTCATTGTTATTGGTGGTGGGCATGCAGGCTGCGAAGCAGCGACAGCGGCTGCTCGAATTGGTGCACAAACCCTTTTAGTCACACATAAGCTAGAAACGATTGGCGAGATGTCGTGTAATCCTGCAATAGGGGGTTTAGGAAAAGGTCACATTGTACGCGAAATTGACGCACTTGACGGCGTTATGGGCCGCATCGCAGATAAAAGCGGTATTCAATTTCGTATGTTGAACGTCAGAAAAGGTCCTGCTGTACGGGGTCCACGCTGTCAAAGTGATCGTAAGCTCTACCGAGAAGCTATGCAGGCCGAATTGAAGGCAACGGATAATTTAACAACCCTAGCAGCCTCGATAGAAGATTTAATTATTGATGGCTTGGGTACGAGTACCCCGATTGTTAAAGGTGTGGTAGATCAAGATGGCCGATCAATCAAAGGCAAGACGGTCATATTAACGACAGGCACTTTTTTACGTGGTTTAATCCATATGGGCGACACGAAAATACCTGCTGGCAGAGCAGGTGATGCTCCCGCTAGCGGGCTATCAGATACCTTAATGAAAATTGGCTTCGATCTAGGCAGGTTAAAAACGGGTACACCCGCGCGGCTTGATGGTAGGACCATTAACTGGGAAATCTGCGAAGAACAACCGGGTGATTCCCCCTGTGTACCTTTTTCGTTTTTAAACGATGAGATAGCCGTACCGCAAATTAGCTGCTATATGACGCGCACTACAGAAAAAACTCATGAGATCATTAAAGAGAATTTACACCGCGCCCCGATTTATAGCGGCCAGATTGATAGCAAAGGTCCACGCTATTGCCCCTCTATTGAAGATAAAGTCGTGCGTTTTTCCGATAAAAATAGCCACCAAATATTTTTAGAACCCGAAGGCTTGGATGATCATACAGTTTATCCTAATGGAATTTCAACGAGCTTGCCTGAAGGTGTGCAGGCTGAATTTATACGCACTATTCCAGGGCTTGAAGATGTTAAAATCCTCCAACCTGGATATGCTATTGAATATGACTTTATCGATCCACGGGCCTTAAAGCCAACACTTGAGACCCATAAAGTCTCAGGCTTGTATTTAGCGGGGCAAATCAATGGCACGACAGGATATGAGGAAGCTGCCGCACAAGGGTTGCTTGCAGGCGCCAACGCGGCACTTAAATCTAAAGGCAACCATGATGATTTTATTCTTGATCGTGCCGATGCCTATATGGGTGTTATGATAGATGATTTAATTACACAAGGAACCAAAGAACCCTACCGCATGTTTACAAGCCGCGCTGAATATCGACTGCATTTACGCGCTGATAATGCGGATCAGCGCCTTACAGAAAAAGGCATCGCTGTAGGCCTTGTTAAAACCAATAGGGCGCAAGCTTATGCTGCTAAACTTGAGGTGTTGGAAACTGGCCGTAAAGTGCTCAAAGAGTTAAACCTAACCCCTAACGAGGCCAAAAAACGGGGGCTTGATTTAAATCAGGACGGTGTTCGTCGTACCGCTGAAACCTTGTTAGGGTTTAACACGATACCATTCGATACGTTAAGGAAAATATGGCCGCAAGAATTGGCCATGATAAAGGATGATATTGCAGAACAGCTAGAAATAGACGCAACATATAAAGGGTATCTTGAGCGTCAAAAACAGGATGTTAAAGCCTTTCGAAAAGATGAAGCTTTGGTCATTCCTAGCGATGTTGACTTTGACCAGCTTGTCGGACTATCCAACGAAATGCGAGAAAAGTTTAAAGCTGCGCGACCCGCAACGCTTGGGGCTGCGGCTCGTATTGCAGGAGTTACGCCAGCAGCCTTAACAATATTGCTTAGTATCATCAAAAAACGTAACCGCGCAGCCTAATATGTCTTATAGCTTTGATGCATTATCAGAAGAACTTATGTTACATCTAGATGTTCCACGTGAAACATTACCCGCATTAAAGTCCTATGGTGATATGCTTGTTAAATGGCAAAGTGCCAAGAACCTTGTCTCAAAAAGCACGTTACCTGATCTGTGGCGACGGCACTTTCTTGATTCGGCTCAATTATATCCGCTTCTAAAAAAGCATATTCAAACTGAACGCCCTGTCATTATGGATATTGGTTCGGGGGCAGGCTTTCCTGGCCTGGTTCTCGCTGCCCTTAATTACGGTAATGTGCATATTGTTGAAGCGAACTCGCGGAAATGCGTGTTTATGTCTCAGGTAGCACGTCAAACGAATACTCATGTAGCAGTTCATAATCAACGCATAGAAAAACTAAGTCCCTTTCCTGTTGATATAATTACCTCACGGGCCTGCGCATCCATTGTTCAATTACTAGAATGGGCTGAGCCTTTCGTAAATCAAACGACTGAATTATGGTTTTTAAAAGGGACTGGAGTCGATGAGGAATTGACGCAGGCCCAACAAACATGGAATATGGAGATAGACTCTTTTATTAGTCGTTCAGACAAAACGGGTAAAATTATTCGTCTTAGACATGTTAAGCGCCTAGCAGCGTAACAATATAAGACAACTTTTTAGGTTTTGATAGTTTTAAAACAGTCTTAGAAAGGTCAGAAATCGATATGGAAAAAATCATTAAGTGTGGCAGCGCAAAGATTATATCCGTCGCAAATCAAAAGGGCGGCGTAGGTAAAACGACCACCGCCATTAACTTGGCCACGGCTTTAGCCGCGATAGATAAACAAGTATTAATACTAGACCTAGACCCCCAAGGGAATGCGTCTACAGGATTTGGTATTGATCGCTCTGCCCGTGAAACGACATCTTACGATGTTGTGTTAGGCGCGGCTGATGTTTGGGATGCTGTTGTTGAAACAGGCGTTCCTAACCTTGCAATTATCCCATCGACAATTGACCTATCTGGTGCAGACCTAGAGTTGGCTGAACTTTCACACCGTAATTTTCGCTTAAAGCAAGCCATTGAAAAAGCAGGTGTGAGCGATACATATGATTATATCTTAATCGATTGCCCCCCGTCATTATCACTTTTAACTATCAACGCACTTGTGGCTTCTGATTCTGTGCTGGTGCCGCTGCAATGTGAGTTTTTTGCCCTTGAAGGTTTAAGTCTGTTGATTCGCACAATAGAGCAAGTTCAAACGTCCTTGAACCCCAACCTTGAAATCAATGGCATTGTGCTCACAATGTTTGATAAACGTAATAATTTATCAGAACAAGTGTCTTTGGATGTCCGGGCTCATCTAGGCGACACTGTATATAAGACCGTAATCCCCAGAAATGTGCGGGTTTCAGAGGCACCAAGCCATGGTATACCTGCTTTGATTTATGACTTGAAATGTCCGGGCAGCCAAGCTTACATATCCTTGGCAAAAGAAGTTTTAAAGCGTGATAAATTACGCGCAGCTTGAATACTAATAAAAACAATAGGTTAGGCTATAAAATGGCACAAAAATCAAAATTAAAAGCAAAAAAGGGCTTGGGTCGTGGTTTATCTGCACTTTTGGCCGATGACCGTCCATCTGTGGTTATGGGCAGTGATCAAAACGCTAAAAAAAGTGCCAACATGTTATCAGATGGCAAGTTAGGAACGGCTGACCCGTCACGACGCTTATTGCCCATTGCCTTTCTTGAGCGTAACATTGCTCAACCCCGCACTCGGTTTGACGAAAGCGCCATTGACGAACTTGCTGCATCAATACAAGAAAAAGGAATTTTACAGCCCATACTTGTCCGTGCTGTTGGGGGTAATCGATACCAAATAGTAGCGGGGGAGCGACGTTGGCGGGCCGCACAAAAAGCTGGCGTTCATGATGTGCCCGTTGTTGTGCATGACCTTAATGACGCTGAAGTACTAGAAATCGCCATTATTGAGAATATTCACCGACAAGACCTAACCCCGATTGAAGAAGCCTCTGGGTATCGGCGATTAATGCAAGAGTTTGATCACACGCAAGAGGCTATCGCGAAAATTGCCGCTAAAAGCCGTAGTCATATCGCGAATTTACTGCGGTTATTAACACTACCAGAAAAAATTCAAATGTTCGTTGATCGCGGCGACCTTTCGATGGGGCACGCGCGTGCCCTTATTGGTGCGAGCCAACCCATACCCCTAGCGCGTCATATAATAGAAAAAGGCCTAAGTGTGCGCCAAGCCGAATTGCTCGCGCAGGATGCAAAGGGTAAAAAACGCACTGCGCGACCTGGCGGCAACCAAAACAAAGACGCAGATACGCTGGCTTTAGAAAAAGACTTATCTGCCGCCCTCGGAATGAAAGTGACCATTGTCCACAAGGGTGACTCTGGCACTGTTGCCATTCAATATGATGATCTAGAAGCCTTGGATAGCTTGTGTGCAAAGCTCGGAGTCTGCGGTATTTAGCCCCAAGCTTTAAGCAGATTGATCGATTATACGGTTCACTTTAGTCCTTAAATCCCTGTCTATCATTTTTCAAATTTTTTCCTTTAAATTCATTATTGATAGATTCCATATCAACTCGAACAAAATTAAACGCCATCACAAAACACATGCTTGTCAGAATAAAACCAAATATCCCGTAAAATACAATTCGCATACCCCGATAGGCAGCATCATCATGCGCCCCATGGTATAACATGTCATAGGCGCGATACAAGCCTAGCGCAAGCATGCATACAATGAGGAAAATCAGTAATATTGAAGCTTTAGAGGGAAGGGTCGCTGCTAAAACTTCTTGCTTAATGAATTTTATTAATAACGGTGTTGTCATGACTAAAATCATCATTGACAGTGAAAAGCCAGAATAAAAACCACTTCCGCCAAAGATATAATTTTCAGATACAAGAATAATCACATAAAGGACAAAGCCTAAACTATATAACCACGTTGGTGAATGCCATCCATAAAACTCATCAATCGCTTTAAGAAACATCAAAAAGCAGAGCATTTGCATAAGAACACTGATGAATAACATATTAGGATGGCGGTCCACCAGACCAATGCCAGAGACACCAACAGTAATCACAGCCGCACAAACAACATAAAAGGTTGTTCTAGCCCCTGGGATATTTTTATTCATCCATGCTATATAACCAATAACGATGAGTGCCACTGGTGTCAGCATCAAAAAATATTTAACCGCCTGAACCACATGTTATCCTATAGCGAGACCAATGAATAACGATCTTATTATTCCCTCAGTGCTTAGGGATAAGTCGAACCATCATAAATACTTACAGCCAAATAAGGTGATCAAAATTCACCGCTATTGGCTATATAGCTAAAATCCAATATATCATACCTGAGTTAAGGGACACTAGTGATGCTCTCAAAATCTTCAGTCATTCTATATATTGGGTAAGGAATACTGTAAAAAGTGATACTTACCCTTGGAACTATCAGAATAGTTGCTGCGATAAAGCTTAAAAATAGGACTTCCGTATATAATTAGCCCATATCCTTCCTACTTAGCCATCACATCCATCAAAATATGCACTGTTGCTTCGACCCCTGATTTAACGGCAGGCGCTGGTGATATTTTAAACAAGGGGCTATGATGGCTAGCCACAGGTGGGCCGCCTTTTGTTGCTGCATCCAAATCAGCCATAGGGGTACCACCAATATTAAAATACACACTGGGGATAAAAGGGTCTTTCGTAAAGAAAGGAAAATCTTCTGCCCCCATACCTTTGTTTGACGAATCAACCACAACATCTGCACCCATTTTTTCAACAATGGTTTGTTTTACGCGCTGCGCTAAGGCGCTGTCGTTCATTGTCGGTGGAAAAGCAAATTCGCTGACAATCACTTCAGGTAATTTATCCTCTGATATTCCTGCTGTTCTCGCGGTACCTATTGCCACACGTTCAATCGCTGATAATAATTGCTCCCGCACTTCAGGGTTTAAACTGCGAACCGTTAATTGCAATTCAGCACGGTCAGAAATGATATTATGCTTAGTCCCGCTATGAAATGCACCAACAGTGATAACACCAGAATCACGCGGCGCTAGCTCACGGCTAATGATCGTTTGCAAATTCATCACAATCTGACTGCCTATCACGATAGGGTCCTTGCCTGCATGCGGACTAGCCCCATGTGCACCAACGCCGTGCACGATAATATCCACAGTATCAGCCCCTGCATACGGACTGCCCTCGCTAATAATGACTTTACCTGCTTCTTCCCCAGCCCAGACATGAAAA
>JABABO010000113.1 GCA_014238195.1 Kordiimonadaceae bacterium
GTGCATAATCCACGGCGCAAGTACGCCGAACTTGTCGCCCGTTTCTACGCCAGTCAGCCTAAGGTTCAAGTCGCAATTACAGGTACCAATGGTAAAACAAGCACTGCAGAATTTACCCGCCAGTTTTGGGCGGCCAATGGTCTTAATGCTGCTTCGCTGGGTACGCTGGGGGTGATTTCTGATACAATCGTTCGGCCTGGTGGCTTAACAACCCCAGACCCTAGCGTTTTGCATAGTTATCTTGCTGAGCTTGCACATGCTGGCGTTGAGTATGCCGCTATTGAAGCGTCCAGCCACGGCCTTGATCAGCACCGCCTAGACGGTGTGCGATTGAAAGCTGCGGCTTTTACTAATCTCAGTCGAGATCATTTAGATTACCATATGACTGAGCAGAATTATTTTTATGCTAAGGCACGTTTGTTTGGCGAGCTGTTATTGCCAGGCGACACAGCGGTCATAAACCGTGATTGTAAATGGGGCCGCGTACTGGAAGACGTGGCTTGGGGGCGTGGTATACATATCCTTTCTGTAGGACGCTGTGAACATGCGAAATTGCGTCTTCTGGAGCAAAAAGTCAGCCCACAAGGTCAAGAAATTACGTTTTCTTTTCAGGGTAAGCTATATCACAGTCCATTACCTTTGATCGGTGATTTTCAAGCAGAGAATGTTTTGTTGGCGCTGGGTCTTGCAATTGCGACGGGGGTTTCAATTGATGACTGTGTTGCTTCGATGCCGACTTTGAAAGGCGCTCCTGGCCGAATGGAACATATGGGCAATACGTTAAGCGGTGGATCGATTTATGTAGATTATGCCCATACGCCGCATGGATTAGAATCGGTGTTGAAAGCGGCCAAAGAACACAAGCCAGCCCGTTTACATGTTGTTTTTGGCAGTGGCGGTGACCGTGATAAAGGTAAACGGCCCTTGATGGGACAAGTGGCAGATAAATACGCTCATTGTATTACGATTACGGATGATAATCCGCGCAGTGAAGATGCTGCAACGATTCGTAGCGAGATTTTAATGGCGTGTATGCACGGCAAAGAAATTGGTGATCGATATACGGCTATTGAAACAGCTATAGATGGGTTGCAAAAAGGTGATATGTTAATTATCGCTGGGAAGGGGCACGAAGAAGGCCAACTTATAAAGGGTATTACGCATCCATTTTCTGATATTAAAACTGTACAAAAGCTTCTCAGAGCAGACGTTGCAAGATCAAATCCTCATAATGCAGCTCAAGGGGAAAGTTCACTAGGGGGCCCCCATGTCTAAAGCCAGGAGTGCACCCCTTTGGTCATCTGAAACGTTTAGCGCTGCGACAGGTGTTGAAAGCGTTCAATCGTGGCAGGCGAGTGGTGTTCATGTCGATAGCCGCGATGTGTATGAAGGTGATTTATTCATTGCCTTGAGTGGGGCAAACAATAATGGACATAAATTTGTTGCACAAGCGCTGGCAAATGGGGCTGTTGCTGCGGTGGTCAGCGCTCCCCCCGAAGGCATTTCCACAAATGATAGACGTTTGATCTATGTGCCAGACACTTATGAGGCCTTATGTCAGATGGCCGTTTACGCACGCGGACGCAGCAATGCCCAAGTGATTGGTGTGACTGGCAGTGTCGGCAAAACAAGTGTAGTGCAGGCCCTGCGTCAATGTTTATGGGCTGAGGACGGTGTGCATGCTAGCATACGTAGTTTTAATAACCATGTCGGGGTTCCTTTGTCGCTTGTGCGCATGCCTCCCGCGTGTCGGTATGGTGTGTTTGAACTGGGGATGAGCGCAGCTGGTGAAATTGATAAACTGGTTGCTATGGTAAAGCCTGATGTTTCGGTTGTTACAACGGTGGGCGCTGCCCATTTACAAGCGTTTGATACTATAGACGCTATTGCCCGTGCAAAATCAGAAATATTTGCCCATACTAAAGCGGGTGGAACAGCCATCATAGGCTTAGATCACGATCAATATGAAATCGTAACTCATGCTGCCACATTAAGTGATTTGGGCATTATTGGTGTAACGGCTGCAAGCGTTAAAGGTGCGACTGTTAAGGCACTTTCAGTCAAGCAAACCCCTTTTTGTACCTGTATGACAGCCGACATTGATGGAACATGTGTCACTTATAAAATTGCTCAGCCAGGAAAACCGTGGATTTTGAATAGTTTGATGATTTTAGCAACCATTAAAGCTGTTGGAGGTGATTTGGGCTATGCTGCCTTAAGGCTAGCGGCATTAACTGTCGAAAAAGGCCGTGGTGGGTTACATCATCTAAGATTTAACGGTGAAAATATAACATTAATTGATGATAGTTATAACGCTAATCCAGTTTCTATGAAGGCTGCTTTTGAGCGGTTGGCACTGTTACCAAGGGTAAAAAATGCACGGGTATTTGCTGTGCTGGGTGATATGTCTGAACTGGGTGTAGGTGCCCAGGCATCACATGAAAATTTGTCCTGTGAAGCTGTGAAGGCCAGCATAGATAAAATTTTCACGTTTGGCCCATTTACTGCCTTAATGGCGAGGCAGGCTGGTATTCCGTTTGAAGAAGTATCAGATATACAAGGGTTTCCCGCCCGTCTTAAACACTATCTGCGCGAGGGTGATATTATCCTTATTAAGGGATCAAATAGCACTGGCCTTGGATATGTTGCGGATGCAATCGGCTATTTAAGTAATCCTTTAGACTATTCTACCATGCAAGAGATGTCTGCATATGGCCCTGATTATTGGCCCATCAGCGCAGAGTAAAAGTTACACCAAACCAGATGAAATAGATGATGACGACTAAGATAAACAAAGGAACAGCCAAAGATGCTTTATAATTTGCTTGCACCACTTGCTAGTGACATAGCTATATTGAATTTGTTCCGCTATCTTACATTTCGCACGGGTGGGGCCGTACTTACTGCGATGGTCATCTGTTTTATTTTCGGTCCTAAAATTATTCGTATGTTAAAAATGCGTCAAAGTAAAGGCCAGCCGATCCGCGAAGATGGCCCGCAAAGCCATATTGTAGCGAAAGCTGGCACCCCCACAATGGGTGGGTTTATGATTTTACTTGGCTTTGGGGTCTCGACATTTTTATGGGCGGATCTCCTGAATCCTTACGTCTGGGCTGTTCTAATTGTTACGTTAAGTTTCGGAGCCATTGGCTTTGTTGATGATTATTTGAAAGTAACAAAATCATCTTCAGCTGGATTTTCTGGTAAAAGTAAGTTTGCTATAGAAGCATTAATAGCTGGGGGCGTTGCTTGGTGGCTATCAGGCATCAATGAACCGACTTTATCGCTGCCATTTGCGCAAAACTTTTTAATCCATCTTGGTGTTTTTTATGTACCATTCCAAATTATTGTGATTGTCGGTGCATCAAATAGTGTGAATTTAACCGATGGCCTTGATGGCTTAGCAATCGTACCTGTCATAATCGCGGCGAGTGCCTTTGGGCTGATTAGCTATATTGTTGGCAATACAGTCTATACAGAATATCTTGGTGTTCCATACGTTAGCGGAGCTGGCGAGCTGGCAATTTTATGCGGTGCCTTAATCGGCGCAGGTATGGGGTTTCTGTGGTTTAATGCGCCGCCAGCGATGGTTTTTATGGGCGACACAGGTTCGCTAGCACTTGGCGGTGCGCTGGGTACAATGGCCTTAATTACTAAGCATGAAATTGTCATGGTTATCATTGGTGGTTTGTTTGTGCTTGAAACTGTTTCGGTAATTGTACAAGTCGCCTCATTTAAGCTAACGGGCAGACGTGTGTTTAAGATGGCGCCTTTGCATCATCATTATGAACAAAAAGGCTGGGCAGAACCCACAATCGTTATTCGTTTTTGGATTATTGCGTTGATTTTGGCTCTGATTGGCCTTGCGACATTGAAATTACGTTAAGAAATACTGTTTAGAATGGCCCATGAAACATGATTACAGCACAGACATATCAGGGTAAAACGCTTGCAGTCTTCGGGCTGGCAAGAACGGGGCTTGCTGCTGTGCGAGGGCTAGAAAAATCAGGTGCGAAGGTCTGGGCTTGGGATGACAATGCAGGTCGCCGCGCTGCAGTTGGCTCATCGTTACAGGATTTATACAGTGCAGATTTTCAAAAACTGGACGCTTTGTTACTAGCACCTGGTGTGCCTCTTACCCATCCTCAACCCCATGCCATGGTTATGAAAGCCAAAGATGCTGGGGTCACAATTATTAGTGATTTTGATATTTTTCAGGCAGCGCGCTGCGATATGCCGCCGCATCAGCTTGTGGCAGTGACTGGCACGAATGGAAAATCTACGACGACGGCTCTGATTGCGTACATGGCTGAAAAATGTGGCAGGCCTTCGGCTGCTGCGGGTAATATCGGTGATAGTTTGCTGGGCCTTGACCCGCTTCCTGAAAATGGCATTTATGTTGTGGAGGCTTCCAGTTTTCAGCTTGATCTTACTAAAAACTTTCAGGCTGATGTTGCTGTATTGCTGAATATTACACCAGATCATCTTGATCGTCATGGAACAATGGATGGCTACTCGCGGGCTAAAAAACGTTTGTTTGATATGCAGGAGGCAACGGGTAAAGTAGTGATTTGTGTTGATGATGATCATTGCCGTGATATTGCTTCGCGCGCGCGCGGTGAAGTGATCCCTGTATCGGTTGAACATCCATTAACTTATGGTGTTTATATGTTGGATGGGGTGTTGTTTGATGCTTTAAGCGAAGTGCCAATCGCGGTTGGTTCAATGGCTGATTACCCCACGTTAATTGGCAAGCATAACGGTCAGAATGTCGCAGCTGCTTATGCGGCTGGGATAAGTTTAGGCCTGAAACGCACAGAAATAATTGCCTGTTTTAAAGACTTTCCAGGGCTGGCTCACCGCCAAGAGCATGTGGGTGATATTAATGGGATAAAGTTTGTGAACGATAGTAAAGCAACCAATAGCGACGCAGCGATCAGAGCTTTGCGGAGTTATGAAAATATTCATTGGATTGCTGGTGGACAACCAAAAGAGCGCATGTTTGAACGATTATCATTAGAATTAATACACGTCAAACATGCCTACCTAATCGGTGCAGCAGCTGATACACTTGGTAATACTTTGAAATCACATATACCAAGTCGCTTGTGCCGAACATTAGATGTTGCCGTTCGTCAAGCCTATAAAAATGCCGATCAAGGTGATGTGATTTTATTATCACCAGCGTGTTCGTCATTTGATCAGTTTCCTAATTTCGAAGCCCGGGGAGATGCTTTTAAGGCCATATTTCAAAGCTTGGAAGAAAGAGGTAAAGCAAAGTCATGATTGCGTTTTCAAGGAACGATAACTCGTTATTAAGTCGCTGGTGGTGGACAGTAGATCGCTGGATGCTTGTTCTTATTGCAGCGCTGACAATAGCAGGATTATGGCTTGCTCTGACTGCCAGTCCTGCTGTTGCGGATCGTTTAGGTCTCAACCCCTATCATTTCGTGCAAAAGCAAACTCTGTTCTTAGGATTAGGTTTTATAACTGTTTTAAGCATTTCCATTCTACCTGTTTCTAGTGTGCGACGTATGGCTTTGATAGGTTTTCCTGTCAGTTTGGCGTTGATTGTTTTAGCACTGATTGTGGGACCAGAAATAAAAGGGGCAACACGCTGGTTACCACTGGGTATCTTCACCTTACAGCCCAGCGAATTTATGAAGCCATTTTTTATCGTAACCATTGCTTGGTTATTGTCAGCCGATATGCACGGCGAGGACATACCCGCTAAGTCAATAGCTACGGTTGTGTTTCTTGTATCAGCAGGTTTGCTCATGCTTCAGCCAGATTTTGGGCAAACGGTTCTGCTTAGCGGTGTTTGGATTGCGCAAATGGCCTTAGCAGGGCTTCCGATGATGTGGCTTGTGTTTGCAGGGTTTATAGGTGTTATTGGGTTGGGTGTTGGCTATGCCTTATTGCCGCATGTTGCTAACCGAATTGACCGTTTCATTAATCCAGCATCAGGGGATACGTTTCAAGCTGATAAAGCGATGGAAGCTTTCTCAAGTGGTGGTTTGTTGGGGCGTGGGCCTGGTGAAGGTATCGTGAAAATGAAACTACCAGATGCGCACACAGATTATATTTTTGCTGTTGTCGGGGAAGAATTCGGGGCAATTGCTTGCGTTATGCTGCTTTGTTTATTTGCCGGCCTTGTTATGCGCGGTTTAGCCCACCTCCTGCAAGAAGAAGATCCCTTTCGCTTATTAGCAGTTGGGGGCTTGATTATGCAATTTGGTTTACAAGCCTTCATAAATATTGGTGTCAATTTAGCTGTTTTGCCCTCAAAAGGCATGACTTTACCCTTTGTGTCATATGGGGGGTCTAGTATGCTTGCACTGGCCATTGGTATGGGAATGGTTTTAGCACTCACCAGACGAAACCGATTTATTGAACGTCGGGTTGATCCACTAGGGTGGAGGGCCGCTGAGTGACGGCAAAGCAAACATATGTTGTTATCGCAGCTGGTGGTACAGGTGGGCACATGATGCCTGCGGATGCTATGGCAAGCGAGTTGGTCGAACGTGGTAGTACCGCGCATTTGATTACCGATAAACGCGGCGATAAATTTGATAATATTATGCAAGATATTCAGCGGACAGTTCTGCCAACAATGCAACATATGGGCAAAGGCCTCCTTCCAAAAATAAAGTCAGCGACTAGTATTTTAATCAGTCGTCACTATGTGATTAAAATGTTTCGCAAAAATCGTCCAGATGTTGTGGTTGGGTTTGGTGGGTATCCCTCCCTACCAACCGTTTTAGCGGCAAAATGGTTACGAATACCTTATATTCTACATGAACAAAATGCCGTTCTTGGCCGTGTCAATCGATTAATGGGTGAAGGGGCTGCTGGCATTGCTTTAAGCTATGAGGCCACCGCTGGCATTCCAGCCGAGGCCTTACATGCTGTAACAGGAAATCCTGTTCGCAAAGTAATCGAAAAAATTGCCAATATTGCTTACGCTGTCCCTATGGGGGCTGGGGACATTCGTTTGTTTATAATGGGGGGCAGTCAAGGGGCGCGTATTCTGTCTGATATTGTACCAACTGCTTTGGTCGGATTGGAAGCGAGCTACCGTGACCGTCTTGTTGTTTCGCATCAAGCGCGTGCGGAAGATGTAGCCCGCGTAAAAACGGCATACAAGTCAGCTGGCATAAGGGCAGAAGTTGAACCATATTTCGATGATGTTGCAGCTATTTTGCTACGGGCGCAGTTAGTCATTAGTCGCGCAGGGGCTAGTACTTTGGCTGAATTAGCGGTTATGGGACGCCCCGCAGTTTTAGTGCCGCTCGCCATTGCGACAAATGATCATCAATCCGCAAATGCAAGCGTAGTTCGCCAA
Organism: Kordiimonadaceae bacterium; assembly: GCA_014238195.1. Lineage (GTDB taxonomy): Bacteria > Pseudomonadota > Alphaproteobacteria > Sphingomonadales > Kordiimonadaceae > JABABO01. The sequence goes on from JABABO010000113.1 coordinate 7,346, forward strand.
GCTGGTGGCGGTTGGGTTTTTACCGAAGATCAATTCACAAGCGAGGCCTTAATAGATTTGTTGACGGGTTTATTTATAGATATGGGGGGGTTGCGTAAAGCGTCAGACGGCATGCGCCGCTGCGCGACAATCGGTGCGGCTGATCATTTAGCGGACTTGGTGCTTGAGGTTGCTGAAAACACAGTGAACAAGGGTAATACAAATGTTGAATAATGTTCCATTTGACATAGGAACTGTGCATTTTGTGGGTATTGGCGGCATTGGCATGTCTGGTATTGCGGAAGTCATGCATAACCTTGGTTACAGCGTACAAGGTTCAGATGTGGCAGAAAACGCCAACGTTAAACGCCTGCGCAGTTTAGGCATCCATGTGATTGTTGGGCAGATGGCAGAAAACATACAAGGGGTAAAAGTCTGCGTTATTTCTAGCGCAATCGGCTCAGAAAACTTGGAACTTGTTGAAGCAAGGCATCAAGGGTTACCTGTGGTTCGCCGCGCAGAAATGCTTGCTGAATTGATGCGTTTAAAATGGTGCGTGTCCGTGGCGGGAACTCATGGTAAAACCACTACAACATCTATGGTTGCTGCTATGCTTGATAGTGCTGGTGTTGATCCAACCGTTATCAACGGGGGTATCATAAATAATTATGGTACAAATGCTCGGCTGGGTGAAAGTAATTGGATGGTGGTGGAAGCCGATGAAAGTGATGGCACATTTGTGAAATTACCTGCGACAATCGCAGTTGTGACTAATTTGGACCCAGAACATTTGGATTTTTACGGTACTTTTGAAAATGAAAAGGATGCATTCCTCAAGTTTTTAGACCGTGTCCCTTTTTACGGTGCTGCTATCCTGTGTATCGACCATGCTGATGTTCAAGGTCTTATCCCAATGATCACAGACCGTAAGGTCGTGACCTATGGGCTGTCACCTCAAGCAGATGTTCAGGCGTTGAATATCCGGACCGAAGCTGGTGCGACGATCTTTGATGTTTCAGTTCGCAGCGACGAGGGTGCGCCAGAAATTTTAACGGATGTTCATCTGCCGATGCCAGGTAATCATAATGTACAAAACGCACTGGCAGCCCTGAGTGTTGGCTTAGAGATGGGCATTGACCTTTTTGCGCTGTCTCAGGCTTTTCTGAAATTTGGTGGCGTAAAACGCCGTTTTACGACCGTAGGCGTTGGTGCGGGCATAACAGTGATTGATGATTATGGACATCATCCCGTCGAAATCTCATCTGTTTTGCAGGCCGCCAGACAAAGCTATAGCGGTAATGTGATTGCTGTGGTGCAACCGCACCGATACAGTCGCCTTCAAAGTTTGTTTGAAGAATTTTGTACCTGTTTTAATGATGCAGATACAGTGATCGTGGCCCCAGTTTTTGAAGCGGGCGAAGCACCAATTGATGGCATTAACAGGGATACATTAGCGTTGGGGCTGCGGGATCATGGGCATCGTCAAGTGGCCGTTGTGGATGGTCCTGATGATTTGGCGAAGGTTATTGCGCAGTATGCATCTGCGGGGGATTTGGTTATCTGTCTTGGTGCAGGATCAATCACAACATGGGCCGCTGATTTGCCAAAGGCTTTAGAGAGTGCGTTCCATGCATAATGTTATGTCAAATAACGGTAAGGGGGCTTGCAAAGTAGAAACCGAATTGATGCATCAGTTACCAGATGTAAAAGGCCGTTTGGTCGCAAATGCACCTTTGGACCGCTTATGCTGGTTCCGTACAGGTGGCAAAGCTGAAGTATTATTTGAACCGTATGATGAAAATGATTTGGTATCATTCCTTCGGGCAATCCCAACTGCAACTCAAATCACTGTCATTGGCGTCGGATCGAATTTGTTGGTGCGTGATGGGGGTGTGGATGGTGTTGTGATCCGTTTAGGCCGTCAGTTTGCCGATATTCGCATTTGCGGCGACCGTGTGACTGCTGGTGCTGGTGCAATGGATGCCCATGTCGCTAAAACCGCAGCAGAAAAGGGTGTCGCGGGGTTAGAGTTTTTGGTTGGTATCCCCGGGACAATTGGCGGTGCGATTAGGATGAACGCTGGGGCATACGGGCGTGAAATGCAGGATATATTCATACATGCGCATGCGGTTGATCGTTTGGGGCATATTCATGAATTTAACCAGAATGACATGGGCTATAGTTATCGCCGCAGTGTTATTAGCGATGATATGATTTTCTTGAAAGCGGCTTTGCGGGGTACTGTAGGCCAGTCAGGTGTAATCAAAGCTCGATTAAAAGACATTATGGCGACCCGTAGCGACAGCCAGCCGATTGGTACACGCACAGGCGGCAGCACATTTAAGAACCCTGATCAGGACGCATCCAAGGGCCTTTCCGCATGGCAATTGATTGATCAAGCGGGCTGTCGGGGCTTGCGAATTGGCGGGGCCATTGTTTCAGACAAACATTGTAATTTTTTGATTAACACGGGAAGCGCCACTGCCTATGATATTGAAGCATTGGGCGAAGAAGTTTACAAACGTGTGCTGGATAAAACAGGTATCAAGCTGCAATGGGAAATCAAAAGAATTGGTCAGCCCTTAACGGCGAGTGGCGGCACATGAATTTTGTCATCAATCATAAAAAACTAACTTCAGTGTGTTTTCTTTTGTTTCTTACTATGGCTTATGGGGCAGTAACGGGCGCGCATCAAAATGCCTTGGGTAAGCTCCTGATGCAAACAACGCGGGACGCAGGCTATGTTTTAACTCATTTGAAAATATCAGGGCTAAAACATACTGCCGAAAGCGAAGTCCAAGCCCGTCTAAATGTTGATCATGGTATGCCAATGATGGCAATTGATCTGAAAACCATGCAAGTAGATTTGGAAACACTGCCTTGGGTAAAACGCGCAACCATCACCCGTAAACTTCCTGGCGATATTTATATTGATATTATTGAACGCAAACCCTTTGCCCTTTGGCAATCAAAAGGCCGTGTAAGATTAATTGATGAGAGTGGTACTGTGATCACGGGTCGTGACTTGTCAAGGTTTTCCCACTTGGTGCTGCTGGTGGGAGAAGGGGCAAATCATCATGCTTCCGACCTAGCAAACCTGGTTAGTAACGAGCCGCACCTTGCCAAGCGCATGCGGACCGCTGTTCGGGTGGGTGGTCGCCGCTGGGATTTGATATTTGATAATGGGGTGCGCTTAAAAATGCCTGAAGAATTGGATGCATCTTACGGGGCAAAAAGCGCATGGGAAAAATTTAGCAAGTTAGAGATTCAGTATAGCTTGTTGGAGCGTGAAATCAGTGTCATTGACTTGCGGGTAAATGGTCGCATGATCATGCGTGTTTCGCCAAATGGAAGGCGAACAATGAAGGGTCAGGAATGGGCCACATAAACGTTAGAGGCTCTTCATATTAATGGAACATAGAATAACGATGAATATGCATAGCGACTATAAAACAGATAATAAAACAAACAGTTATTCTGGTCTTGTTGCCGCAATAGATGTTGGAACTGCTAAGGTGTCGTGCTTGATTGCTGAAGTTGTAAATAGTGGGCAAATTCAGGTCCGAGGGGTCGGAAACCGTGCATGCAGAGGTGTGCAAGCGGGGGCGGTTGTGGATATGGATTTAACCGAACAATCCATACGAGCCTCGGTAGACCAAGCTGAAAAAATGGCAGGCACTAGGATTAGTGATGTGTTCGTCTCGGTGTCGGCTGGTGATCCTATGAGCGAAGTGATTGAGGTTGATCTAGATGTAGATGGACATGCTATAGATACTGACGATGTTGAGACATTAATTCAAAAAGCCTTAGAGGTGGTCGTTGTTGAGGAAGGGCGGGTTATTTTGCATGCTTTTCCAGCCGCGTATGCCGTTGATGGTCATTTTGGTGCGAAAGCACCAATCGGTATGTTTGGCAAAAGCTTAAATCTTGCTATGTTAGTGGTCACAGTCAGCGAAGGTCCGTTGAAAAATTTAGAATCGGTTGTGCGGCGGTCGCATCTTAATGTCTCTGGCTTTGTGCTTTCTGGGTATGCTTCTGGACTTGCTTGTCTTGTTGATGATGAAATGCAGATGGGGGCTGCCTGCATTGATCTGGGTGCTGGCATCACCAGTATTTCTGTTTTTGCGCAAGGGGCAATGGTTCACGGCGAAGTTTTGCCGATTGGTGGCAGCTATATTACGCATGAAGTGGCACGGGCGTTGTTAACACCCTTTGATCAAGCAGAACGATTAAAGACATTCAGCGGTGCTGCAATTTTTGATAGCGCAGATTTACGTATGGAAATCGAAGTTCCACAAATTGGTGAAGGCGATAATGATAGTTTGATACGGATGCCGCGTAGTCAGTTAACGTCATTGATGCAAAAAGAATTAGAAAAAGTGTTTACGAATGTGTCGCAACGTTTGGATACCTCAGGGTTTTCAGGTGTTGCTGGTAAGCGGGTTGTCATAACGGGTGGTGTTGCACAAGCCGTGGGTATTCGTGACCTTGCCAGTAATGTTATGGGCCGCATAGTCCGTGTTGGGCAGCCTCAAATGCTTGGGGGTTTGCCTCAAGCGGTGCAAAACCCTTCATTTTCAGTGGCGCTAGGACTGTTGAAATATGCGACCGAGCGTGCCGCAAATGATTATGGTTTGGGACGAAAAGAAGCCATCGTTTCAAAAGCAGCAACTGGGATGTTTGGCAAGTTAAAAAACTGGGCAAAAGCGAATTTTTAAAATTGGTAAAACAAGATAATCAGGTTAGAATCAAATCAAATGGAGGGTATGGTAATGCCGATAGAATTTGGAAACACAGAACTAACAGAATTAACCCCTAAAATTTCGGTTTTGGGCGTTGGCGGTGCTGGCTGTAATGCGGTTAATAATATGATTGCGGCTGACCTGCAAGGGGTGGACTTTATTGTTGCAAACACAGATGCTCAGGCACTGGCAAAAAGCGGGGCCGATAACCGTATTCAGCTTGGTGTGCAAATCACTCAAGGGCTTGGTGCTGGCTCTCGACCTCAAATTGGCGAGGCAGCAGCCGAAGAAACCATGGATGACATCGAAAATATGCTTAGTGGAAGCCATATGGCTTTTGTTACGGCTGGTATGGGGGGTGGAACAGGGACTGGGGCTGCCCCTGTTATTGCCCGAATGGCTCGGGAAAAAGGCATTCTAACAGTCGGTGTTGTCACAAAGCCTTTCCAGTTTGAAGGTGGCCGCCGTATGAAAATAGCCGAAGCAGGGATTACAGAACTTGCTAAGCATGTCGATACGTTGATTATCATTCCAAATCAAAATTTATTTCGTGTGGCCAATGAGCGCACAACATTCGCCGATGCTTTTAACATGGCAGATGAAGTGCTGCACTCAGGCGTGCGCTCCATCACAGATTTGATGGTTATGCCAGGCTTGATCAATTTGGATTTCGCCGATGTACGCACGGTAATGTCAGAAATGGGTAAAGCCATGATGGGCACGGGCGAGGCCGATGGTGAAACCCGTGCTTTGGATGCTGCTGCCGCCGCAATATCCAATCCTTTGTTAGAAGATGTTTCCTTGCGCGGTGCCAAAGGGGTTATCATTAATGTGACAGGGGGTATGGATATGACCCTGTATGAAGTAGATGAAGCTGTTAACATGGTACGTGAACAAGCTGACCCTGATGCTTTGATTGTTTTTGGTTCAGCCTTTTCAACCGAATTAGATGGTAAATTACGGGTTTCTGTTGTCGCAACTGGCATTGAAGGTGGTAAAAATGTCGATGCGATTATCCCAACACCGCGCCGCGAAACCATTGAAACGCCTACCGTGTCCAAGGAAATTTATAAAAACACTGACGCATCAAATGCTGGTACAGTCACTGATGCCGAAACAGTGATTAATCCTAATACTATAAAAGGCGATGGGCATGATGAAAGCGCGTTATCAAAAGCAGAAAAAGATAATTTCTTTTCGGGCACCGCACTGGCGGCAGATCTGTCGGCAGAATTAAGCGAACCTGCGAGCAATAGCGTGCCTAGTGCAAGTGAATCTGACACGCAACAACCTGATTTATCGACAGTGAAACTGGGTGATACCGACGTTGGGGTCGGCCAGCAAGTTTTTGAAGAAACGTCAGAAGTTCCTAAGCCATCTGGCGCTTCTGATGAAGAGTCATCAAACGGGTATGAGCTAGAACAGCACGCTGTAAAAGCCATTGGTGACAATGCTTTTGTTGCTGATGCGCCGATGGAACCAAAAGCCCGTGTCACAGATTTTAAAACAGCAACGGTTTTTGAAGAAACTGCATATGAAAAGGGCGGGTCAAAAGATGCACAAGACCATACGACTGCCAGCAGCAATTCAGCACCAAAAAAGAAAAGTTTGTTTCAGATCATGACGTCTAGTTTGCGCACTAGCGAGCTGGAGGACGCAAAGCCAGCAGCCCCTTCTAATGATGCGGGGCTTACCACCAATGTAAATCCGAATGCGACACGGATAGCTGAACCAGAAACCGTTGCCCCAGCCCTTGGCGGCGTAGCAGCCGAAGACCGCCCTGTGACTGCATCAAGCAGGGACACTAAAGATCAATTAGAAATTCCAAGTTTTTTGAAACGGACTCAAAATTAAAGATTAAGCTTAGAAATTTAGACTATATGAGTTCAGATGAAGCCTGAACTCATATACATCAATATCAGACTAGATGTCTTCAATGTCGGCTAAAAATTCAGACGTAGGCTTAACGCCTGTTATAAGCAATTTCTCGCGCGATCTGGTGCACGCCACATAAAAAAGGTGCCGTTCGGTTTCATAAACTTCATCAAGCTCCGCCTCGTCTGCAACAGTTTCTATTCTATCTTGATCAGGTAATATGTCATCATCACAAGCCATCACGATAACGACTTTGAACTCCAGCCCTTTTGCAAGGTGCATCGTCCCTATTGAAATGCGCCCACTTCTGTCTTCTACGCGATTTGAAAGCTCAAGCGGTTTGTGGTCTGCTTGTTTTACAGCAGCCCTTGCGCGGTGAAGTTCTTCGTTCGAGCGCACAAAAATACCAACTTCTTCTGGTGGGATACCGTCATCAACTGTTTCATAAATCCAAAGGCCAATATCTTCGCTTTCCTCAAGCAGGCTATCATAAGTCCTGATGTCTGGTTTAGGCCCATTGAAGATAGAAACCGTGCCACGGCGGTTTTCTTCATTGCCGTCAACATCGCGCACGGAAGGCGGGAGCAGTTTGTCGACGGCTTCCCTGATTTGGTGGGAGGTACGATAGTTGACCTTTAATGTGGTTGATCGCCCTCTGATATCCACCCCCAATGCTTTCCACGAGAAGGGCTCTTGGAAAATGCGTTGGCCTAAATCACCTGCAAAGAACAATGAATTAGGATTGTTGTCTGCGATCGCTGATAACATTCTCAGTTCTGGTACTCCTAAGTCTTGGGCTTCATCAACAACAATATGCGTGAAGGGTTTATGATCGCGGTTTTTATAATGGTCGGTTACCTTATTGAAGATGCTGGGCCATGAATAAAACCCCTGAGCTTTCAATATGTCTCTGGTTTTAACAAAAACAGGCCAGATACGGTCGCGCTGCTTGGACCCTAAACGACTTTTACGGCCAAGACGTGGAACAGTGCTATAGTCTTCCAAGGTATTTATTTGCCATGCATCAACCACATGTAACCATTCAGATAATAGGAAGCGTTCAGTGAAATCTTTGACATTGAGGGAACGGACAGCTGCGTTGATTGCTGATTGAATATGGTGACGCTTAGCAGGGCGCGGATGCAAGCCTACTGCCAGTGTAAATAGGTCATGGGCAACGCCTTTAAACGGCAATATTGCCATCTTACTGTCCAAAACAGCGTCATCTGGCACCAGCATTTTAAGCTTGGCTTTTAAGGCATTGGCGAGCGGGTCTGAAAAAGTTGTCAGCAGGATTTTTGCCTGAGGTTCAGTCTTCAGGATATGGGCGACACGGTGAAGGGCGACAACAGTTTTTCCGGTGCCTGCTGAACCTGATACACGCGCCGGGCCGCTAAAGTCTTGGCCGACCATAGTGCGCTGCGCGGGATGGAGAAAAACAGCCCACTGATCCCAAGGGTACTCTAGGGCAAGTTCCAGTTCTGCGACATTCTCCATAACACGGAAACGCCGCTGTGCATCTGGGTGATCGAAAGGGTCAGCGCCCGCAGCGGCCTCGGCTGGGGTTCGTAGTATACCTGTTATAACATATTCAAGAAGCGCTTCCTTAACTTCTGCAGGGACATGTTCAGCAAGATCAAAGAAGTTATCGGCAGACGCGAGTTTGACATCCTCAATCCAGTCTTCTGGCACCCCAATATCAAGCAGCTGTTCATCTGTCAGCGTCAGAAAAAGCGGTGGAAAATATTCTTCTTGTTCAACATCTGTAACGGCTGCAAGCTCTGGCTTAGGCGCTACATAGGATGGTAAGGTGATCTCTTTCACATATTCGCGGACTTCAACAATCTGCGCCGCACCCGTGCGCGGATGTGTTTCAATGCGTCGTCGCTCAGCCCAGCGATACGCATCATCATGATGATCAACGTAACAGATCAAAAAGCTTGATTTGGTTTTATGAATAATAATACGGATGTCACGACTTGACCGTATTGACCAAAAATTCGCATCTTTAGAGTTATTTATGCGGTGAAACTTAAGGCCAGGGTTAGACGGGTTTTGTTGCATATCGAAAACAGTGATTTTTGCAGCAGATTGTTCCTGTGAATTCAATGTCCCCAAGGCTTTGGTAAAACTATCTGCAATGCAAAATTTCATGGCGATTTACGTTCCTGCAATATCCGATTGCGGCGGTTGTTTAATAGGCATATTTAAACCCCAAAAACTTTCATGACTTCGTCGCCGAAGTGGTTGATAACTTTAACCGCGAAGCGGCCCGTTGATGGACGGGTGAAGGGGCGGGATGTGTCGCGGTACAGGGTTTCCCAAGCTTCACGGTCGATCTCAGCTTTTAGGCTAGTTTTTAACGCCTTGTAGGGGTCATTAGCGCCTAAGAAATAAGCATGGCGCACGAAGAAGCTTTCTTCGTTATAGTCTGTGTCGATAAACCATGCGGCAATGTCGTTTTTACCGCTTGCACGCACGTCACCAGTTTTAGGATCAAAGACATCGATGCCTAAAACTTCAACGGTGATGTTGCCGTCCTTGTCAGTATCCCAGACGACATCGGGTTCGCCGAAGACCACAAACAGGTTGCCAGCGCCGGTGTTTTTCAGCTCGTCCGACATATGCAAATCAGGGTTCATCTTGGCCTGCAGGATTGACAGTGGGCCAAGCTTCGACAGCTCGCTTGTATGGGCGTCAAAGTTAAAACCACAGGCAATCAGCGTGTCAAATCGGGCGCCATATGCCTCGCGGGCGGCGGCGGTCAGGTCAGCGCAGGTGACAGTGCCAAATTCGGGGCCAATGAAAATTGCAGCGCGTTTTTCGGTGTTTGTTGCTTCATCTGTTCTTGGGTCTGTTGCTGCTTCTGTTCTTGGGTCTGTTCTGGTGTCTTTAGCCATATAACGGCCTTCGGCGGCGATATAGATGCCAGGCCAGCCATCCATAGTCATGAAATTAATGCGGTCCGCTTTGGCCGCTTGATGAACGCCCGCAGATTTTAGATTTTCCATCACCATCGCGGCGAAGTCATGCAGGGGGCTATCTTTTGCCTGTCGCACACGTTTGCCATCCGCCGCATCCATATCATGGATAAGTTCGTCTTCCTCAGCAGGGATCACACGGTGCGGTGATAAGCTTTCCACGGTGAAAGGGCCAGCAACACGGACTTTCGACGGGTCTTCATAGGGGCGGTCATACAGATATTCAACGTCCGCCTTTTGGGCGATGGATTTATCAATCTCCTGCTGGCGTTTTATGCGCAGCGCCCACCAGTCGCGGTGTCGCTGAGCGGCGTCTGCGGGCCAATCCCCACCAGCTTCGCGTGGAATTTCCCAGTCTTGCCAAGCCTCGTTTAAAGCTTCGTTAAGCTGCGCCCGCAGAGGTTCCAGCTTTTCTTGATAATTATCCCAAATAACGTCAATTTCAGCGTTGTTGGCGATAGTCTTCAACATGATATGTGGTGCGCGCTCATAAACAAATCCCTGCCTGATATCATTGTATGTTTTGGTGTCTGACTGAACCTTGCCTGTAACATCCTGTTCTTTTTCACGCCCTTCTTGGCTATCTGAAAGAAAATAATAAGGATACCGCGCCCCCATCAACCGTGCACGGGCTAAGGCCAGCGAAACACGGGATGTATCAATGGTGATCCAGCGTCGGCCCCATTGTTCCGCAGCCATTGCAGTAGTTCCTGAGCCACAAGTAGGGTCAAGTACTAAATCCCCAGGATCAGTCGTCATTAATATGCAACGCTGGACAACGAGTGTATTTGTTTCAACTATGTATTGTTTATTTGCCGCAAAACCAGCATGACCTGTATCA
>JABABO010000249.1 GCA_014238195.1 Kordiimonadaceae bacterium
ACAGCGTGTCATTACCGCTGCCGCCTTGCACAGCATCATCGCCGTCACCGCCGAACAGAAGATCACTGTGCGCGCCGCCACTGACCAGATCATCACCATCACCGCCGTAAAGGGTATCAAACCCCTGATCGCCTGTCACAGTGTCATTGCCTTCACCGCCAAACGCCCGGTCATTACCACGCCCAGATGTCACGTTATCATCGCCGCCGCCGCCGCCCAGCGTATCAGCGCCCGCGCTGCCAAAAACAGTGTCATTACCGTTACCAGCCCAAATGACATTATTACCATGATCTGCAGGTGTGCCATCTTCTGAACCAGCATACAGAACATCATTACCGTCACCGCCAAACAGTGTGTCGTCGCCGTCACCGCCTTCAACGGTATCATTACCTTGGCCGCCACCGATCATATCATTGCCATTGCCGCCATCGGCATAGTCATCACCGTCGCCTGTGGGCACGACATCATCATCACGCCCTAGGGCGAGCCTATCATCGCCTGGTGTTGGTGTTGTTTGGGCTGCCGCCAAGCTCGCGGTTGGTTTTGTCGAATGGTCATTAGGCGACCCGCCGCCTTCACTGATGTCCACCTCAGAATATATAATATCAGCAGCCAGCAGGCCATTGCCACCATAGATAATATAACTGGCGCCCGCATCGACAGCCCCATCGCTGTTATCAACTTTAGGCGCCCCAATGATCAAGTCGGCAAACCCATCACCGTTGATATCACCCGCACCCGCAACAGACCGGCCACTAAGTTCCTCAGCCTCAGCTCCACTACCTTGGAGCGCAAAGCCCTGACTTCCGTCCAGACTGGAAAGTTCGATTGCCGATATTTTGGTCCCCCCAGTATTTGGGTTATTATTAAACCCAAAAACGATGTAACTTTCACCAGCATCTTCATCTGAGGGGTCATCTGAGATGTCAGCTAAGCTAGACCCAATGATAACGTCATCAAAACCATCACCGTTGAGATCACCAACACCAGCGACCGAAACACCAACATTTTCGTTGGGTCCAAAACCCTTTAGGAGAAAGCCATTGCTGCCATCAAGGGCGCTTAAGGTTATATCGCTAAAGGGTGAGTTTTTATCTCGGCCAAATATTACATAAGCGGCACCACTTTCGTCACCATTCTCGTTAGTTACACCTGTTGCACCAATGATAATGTCATCATAACCATCACCGTTGACATCACCCGCATTGGAAACCGACCAGCCGACCCTATAACCTTTCGCATTTGATATCAATGTAAAGCCTCTGTCATCAGCCATATTGCTTAGATCAATATCCTCAAGACTTTTAAAATCTGGTGAGCCAAACACTACATAGGTTTCACCCCATGGAGGGTCCCTATCTTTTCCACCAGACGGAATTGCATCATAGGCCCCTATGACCAAATCAGCGTAACCATCGCCGTTAATATCCCCGGCGCTGGAGACAGAATATCCAGTTTTAGAGTCAGCTGCACCAGACAATAGAACAAAACTATTCTCAGTATCTTTTAAATCAAATTTTGCAAGGTCGGAATTGTTAAAACCAAACACCAGATAACTTCTATCTGCCTGATGTGCCCCAATGATCAGATCGCCGAACCCATCCTTGTTGACATCACCCGCACTGGACACGGACCAGCCGCTTCTGTCCTGTGACCCATCTGTATTACCAGTAATTTTGAAGCCATCGCTGCCATCTAAGTCACTTAAATTAACAACGCCTTTTTCACCGTATGAACCACCCTGCCCCTGGCCAAACACCACGTAACTCGTACCTGAATTGGTGCCCCCACCATCATTAGCAAAAGGTGTCCCAATGATGATGTCATCAAGACCGTCGCCGTTAACATCACCAGCGCCTGAGACTGAAAAACCACTTTTGTTACCATCATCATTACCAACCAGTTTAAAGCCATTGCTGCCATCAAGGCTGGAAATATCAATCACGCTAGGGACAGCGCCCTCAGTTTTAAAGCCAAACACCACGTAACTCGTGCCTGAATCGCCTCCCCCATCATCATTATGGTATGCCCCAATGATGACATCGCCGTAACCATCGCCGTTAAGGTCCCCCGCACTAGACACGGACCAGCCACCATAATCACCAGCAGCATGGCCATTAACGACAAAACCATTGCTGCCATCCAGATTGGAAAGGTTATAGGATGGACGATAATCATCTTCACCCGTGACAATGATTGTTATATCTTGGCTAAGGTGCGTATCGTTTATGTAGGTTACTGCGACACTTAAGTTATAAACATTGTCTTTACCATGATCAGATGGGTCACTAAAATCTGGCGGAATTTTAAAGCTCAGTATACCTGTATCGGCGTCAATAGTGAAATTATCACTATCACCCCCGTCATCGAGAATATATTCAAAACCCGTATCCTCATCGCCATTATCATACATGGCATTAACATCTAAAACGTCAGTGATAAATTCTTCAACGGTTACTTCACTTAAATTACTAAAGGTTATTGTCATGATCTTAGCTTTCTTTTCAAACTCGTTTATCGTACTAACGTAGAAGTCATAGCCCTTACTTCATTGTATAAGATATTTCTTACTATTTTAATTAGTATACATTTTTCTATGCATGCTATATTAACGATTTTCTATTCAAGGTTAATTTGTATCCAACAAACACACCGCCACACTTAAAAGTTTTATAAATCTTCTATCTTAGGTTATTTTAATGGAATTTTTCACATTCATTCTCACATCCAGGCACATAAATGATTTAGCCCCTTGTTAGCTCAGTTTAAAAAATGTTAACTAAACACCCTTAAGATGTCAATGCTTTTGTGTCATTTCTGTCGCTCTCTATTGACCATTAAAGTTAATTTTCGTTCTTTTCTGGCTATTGTTTGGTCATACCATTGGGCGTCTCAATCCCAATCCAAAACCGTCATTCCGACGTAAGTCGTCATATAGCGAGACCAATGAATAATGATCTTATTATTCGCTATGTCTCTTGGGATAAGTCGAACCGACACAAAGACTTATAGCCAAATAAAGGGATCAATATTCACCGCATTTGGCTATACATGAACACCCAATCGTCACCCTGAACTTGGTTCAGGGTCCATTGCCCTTTTAAGACATGAACAGGCGGAGCAGCCTAATGGATGCTGAACTAAATTCAGCATGACTATGGTAACAACCTGAACACCCAACCGTCACCCTGAACTTGGTTCAGGGTCCATTCACCCCATAAGGCAAACACAAGCTTAAACCACTCATGGATGCTGAACCAAGTTCAGCATGACGATGGTTATAAAAGACTGTCATACCGATGCTAATCGGTATCCAGTGCTTCAGGGTTCTGATGAGGTAAGTTGCTTGTTATCATTTGTTTCTGGGCCCCGTGTCGTAGAGTGACGAAGAGGGCGCGCTTCGCGCTGCCAAACACCACAGCGTTTGGGTGACGGGTGTGATGATGAAAAAGACCACCAAGCCCTATGATATGTAGGTAATATCCATGGCATTAAGGTCACTGAGCGTTAAGCCTGTGAACAACACTGAAGTGCTGCCGCTAATGGTGATCAACAAACCATCATCGGTGCCCTCAGCCGCGCTGGTGATGCTCGCCAGCCCTGTAAAGCCTGTTTCTGATACATCAAGTATATCATCATCCAGATTAAAATCAGTGACACGGTCATTACCGTTTGTCAGCGTGAAACCAAAGGTATCAGCACCAAGCCCGCCGGTCAG
>JABABO010000212.1 GCA_014238195.1 Kordiimonadaceae bacterium
TTGATCACCTCATTTGGCTATAAGTCTTTGTGTCGGTTCGACTTATCAATAAATAATGATTTCATTATTTATTGGTCTCGCTATAGGAACCACGTTTCATTGATCTTCTCCTGTTCCTAAAACAGCAAAAAATCTCTCTTAACGCAAGCTATTTTGAAAATGGGGGGCAGGATAAAAACGTCATAAATGGGATCAAAAGAATTCTTATTCACTGGATGAAAGGTTCCTATTTCCTATAAAAACCATCGCCCTAAAATTTAAAAAATGATTCCCAAAATGCCGCCACTGCTTGTCTTAATCCATGGACACGCTAATGAAGTGCATTCGATGGCTGTCTTAAGGAGAATCCCATTTTCCTTACTTGTTTTGAGCATTCCCTAACCTGTTGTCTTGCGTGACAATAGTTCGGCTTTACCAGCCAGGCCTTCCACCTGGCTGGTTTTTCTGTTATTTATTATTCCCAAAATTTAAGATCAGATTGTCAATAATATAGGCATCGGTAAAACGGTACTTTTTACAAATACGACTAGCGAGGACTTAAAAGTGATATTGGACGCCAAAAGTACCAATAAAGCAAAACAAATAAAGGCCACTCATCAGTGCCGCCCTAAAGAAGACCACTTGTCGCCAACCAACGATCTATCCAATGATCTATATGGACTGCAAGAGCAAGCCGAAATTGAACGCCTGTACCGAGACCATAACGACAGTTTACTGCGCTTCTTGTCTATAAAGTTAGGCTCCCCGCATGAGGCCAAAGATGTCGCGCAGGAAGCCTATGTAAAGATTTTAGGCCTCGACCGAAAGGGCGAGATCAACCACTTGCAGGCCTATCTTTTCAAAACAGCCAATAATTTGGCGATCAACCGCCTCAAGCAAAGAAGTCGCCGCAAAGAAGCACAAAACATAGATATTCACGAAGTGGATATAACTGACGAAAATGCACTGACAGAACGTTCTGTGGATGCTCGCACAAAACTTAATAAACTAGACGCAATCATTTTGGAAATCCCGCCAAAATGTCGCATGGCATTTTTGCTCTACAAAATGGAAGGTCTCGAATATTCAGAAATAGCTCAGCGCATGCAAATTAGCGAGAGCATGGTGCGTAAATATGTCCTACGAGCAGTTCGTTACTGCTTAAACAAGTTAGAAAATGGTTAAATATCGATGAAGAAATCTACAAACCCAAAGTCAGCAAAAGACAACTCACCACAAAAGGGTGACATAGGTCAACTGGATGCTGCGGAAATTTTCCTATCCATTCAGGAAAAGGATGCAACATTGGAAACTTGGGAAAAATACCAATCCCATATGGACCTAACGCCGTCGAATGAAAAGGCTCAGGACGCACTGAATACATTTTGGCGCGATGCAGAATCGTTGAGCGCCGATCTAATGCCGAGCGCCAAGGAGCTGTCGGACGATATCTATAATGGTGGCATTCCTATTGAGGACTTTCTTGCAAGGACAGCAACAAACACAGAAAAAAGGGAAGAAAAGCCCTTTAAGCATTTTGTATCATTTCTTGTCGCCTTAATTCATACCCCCTTGCGCCAACCAGCTTTTGCTGGTGCAGCTACAGCATTATTAGTGGCTATATCTGTGATTTTTTGGAGTATTGATTCCAAGATAACATATTCTACAGGTATATCGGAACATCAACGTTTTGTTCTTGAAGATGGATCGTCAATCTTGCTCGGTGCCCGTAGCGAAATCCATGTAGAATTTACGGATAACCTAAGACAAATTTCACTGATAGATGGAGAGGGCTTTTTTGAGGTTGCAAAAAACCCAGCCAGACCTTTTATCGTTGAAACTGGTACCATCGCCGTTCAAGCGGTAGGCACAGCATTCAATATTCTCTCAACGCCAGATACTATCACTATCTCGGTAACCGAAGGTATCGTTGAAGTGAAACCCAGCGAAACAAATGGCCTTGATAACGCGGCAACTGAGCACATACCTCAAACAACACTGGTAGTAGGACATGAACTTTCCGTCGCAATTGACAGTAAAACTTTTACTCGGCGCACAAAACTACCTGAAAAAATGGTGTCATGGCAGCAAAAAACACTTTTCTTTAGCGGCGAACCCCTCCGCAATATTGTGCACCGAATTGATCGCTACACACCTGAAAGCATCGTCTTACAAGATTCTAACGTTGGAGGTCTTTTATTCTCTGGCTCTGTTAGCCGTGATAATATTGATGGTTGGTTGAAAAGCCTACCACTGGTGTTTCCTGTTACAGTGAAAAAAGATAGCGGGAAAATCATCATCGCAAGCACCGAAACACAATAGCAATACCTTGGAAAACCTTGAATAGGTCCACATAAAGCTGTGGCCCTTTTGTATTTTATGTTCTGCTTCAAAGAGCAAAACTAAAAAATTTCATAAAATAATTCCCAAATAAATGTCCTACGTTGTCATTAATGGTTAGGAGGCATGACTGTGTCTCCTGCGTTGGCGATCAGATTGAAATGGGACTAATCGCCATACGCTCATTCAGTAAAAAAAGCAGGAGTAAAAAATGGAACAGGGAATAGCCAAAGCAGCGGATCAAGGATTGCGCAAAAATTGGCTTTTAAACACAACTTCAATGGCGTTCGCAGCGATAGTGTCTGCCACATCCGTTACAGCACAAGAAACTGATGCAAATACCAACGAAATGGCGCTGGAAGAAATCGTCGTAACATCTCAGAAGCGGGCACAGAACCTTCAAGACGTTCCTCTTCATGTACAAGCAATCACTGAAGGCGCTTTTCAGCGCGCACAGATCACTCGTGTCGAAGAAGTCATCAACTTATCCCCGACCGTCACATTCAGTGCTCGGCGTGGCTACGATCAAACATCGATTCGTATTCGCGGTGTGGGTACGCAAGAACTAGGCGCTGGCGTTGAACCAAGTGTAGCCACCGTTGTTGACGGTGTGGTAATGGCACGTGGTGGCTCAACCTTTAACGAGCTTCCAGATATCGAACGTGTTGAAATCCTTAATGGACCCCAAGGTACTTTGTTTGGTAAAAATGCTTCTGTAGGCTTGATCAACATTGTTACTAAACGCCCTAATGTGGACAGTGTAGAAGGCAGCTTCCGCCTGCGTTCCACATCTGACCAAGATTATAGCGGCAATTTTTCGATCAATACCCCACTTTCAGACGATTTAGCTGTTCGGGCTAGCGGGTTTTGGCGTAACTGGGATGGTAACGTTGAAAACGTAGTGACTGATCGCAAGGTGAACGGCGTTGATGCCATGGGTATGCGCGCTAAATTTCTTTGGCTACCTTCTGATGACCTTGATGTTTTGCTTTCTGTTGATTATTCGCGCCAAAACACAGAATGTTGTGCACGACTTCACCGGATGGATAAAGTAAGCCCTGCTGACGCATCTGGGCGACCTGGTGATCCTGATATTGATGCTGCCTTTGTGAATTATAACGGCATTAATGTGGCTGGTGGCACACTATCAGGCTCTGCCGCTGATATACTTGGTCCAGAAATAACTATTGGTCCAGATAACGATAAAATTGCTCAAAACTTTGATCCATTCCAAGGATCAAATAACGGCGGTTTTTCGATGGAAATTAATAAGGAGCTTAACGAACACACGCTGACGAGCTTAACCGCATACCGCGAGTGGCAATCCACGAACGGATGGGACAACGATTTTACACCCTTCCCATTTCAGGAACGCCAGCAACACGAGCGCGATGTCAACTGGTACTCACAAGAACTGCGTTTAACTTCACCTGCCAGTGATACTTTCGATTATATCTTGGGATTGTATTATTATAAATCCAACACATTGGCTCAGGAAATTTCTGACCGCACAACGATAGACACCGGACAAGATCAGTTCTTTATTGTTGATAGTGACAGCAGCTATACAAATATCGCCGCTTTTGGTCACGCCAACCTTTCCGTAACAGAAGACTTTAAGCTTTTCGGTGGTTTCCGCTTGTTAAATGATAAAGCAGAAGCAACAGGTGCCTGGCTTTATTGTCAGGGCAATGATGCAGTAACTGGCGCGGGTGATTTCGACTGTGCTACACCGTATCAAAGCGGCAAAGCCGATGACACCAAACTCATTTACAAACTAGGTGGACAGTATTTCTTGACTGACGACATCAATGCTTATGCCTTCTATTCTACGGGCTATAAGGGGCGTGGATTCAGCTTAGAATTTGGCTTTAACCCTAGTAGGCTTGCCAGTGGTGAAGAACCAATTCCTGGCGAAGAATCTAAATCGATTGAGGTTGGTATTAAAGGCTCTGCTTTTGATAATCGCGTGCAATTCAATGCTGTTTATTATCATACCGAGATCGAAGGCCTTCAACAATCACTTCGTGATCTAAATACCATTGCCAATGTTTTGGGTTCTGTTGCAGAAACAACAACCAAAGGCTTTGAACTTGGCGTTACAGCACTTCTGAGCGAAGAATTTTCAATCAGTGCTAATTATGGCTATAACGATGCCTATTATTCTGATTTCGCGAACGCTAATTGTTATCTCGGCCAAACCGAAGGACAGGGCTGTGTTGGCAATCTGCATGACCGGACTGGAGACAGTCTAGAGGCCGCACCAAAACACCGTATTGTTGCATCAGCACGCTATGAAAGTTCTGGTGATGGGATGCGACCGTTTGCCCAAGCAAATGTACGTTGGCAGTCGGATGCTAACTATTCATCAAACGGCGACCCTGATGCTATTCAGGATGCATATGGCATCGTCGATATCAGCACTGGCTTCTCGTCAGAAGACGATAGCTACACAGTAAGCTTCTTTGCTAAAAATCTGTTCGACAAACAGTTTGTTCAAGGACTTGACGTTAATGGGCCCGACATGGGCGGCGTACTGCTGCATTATCTGCCGCGCGATTTCAATCGCTATTTCGGCGTATCTTTCGACGTTCGTTTTTAAAATATAGCGAGACCAATGAATGATAATCTTATCATTCATTAATAAGTCGAACCGACATAAAGACTTATAGCCAAATAAGGTGATCAATATTCACCGCAATTGGCTATATAGGTTCCCCTCTGAACTAAAGGGGCGCTTCGGCGCCTCTTTTTTTGTTCTGGAAATTTAAAATCTATATCCTAGCGTCAGTCCAAAGTATCGCTTGAAGTCGCGCGGAAGGGTATGAACAAGCACACCACCACCGTCAGAACTATTCGCGCTAACCCCTGCCACATATTTTTTATTCATGAGATTCTTCACAAACATAGATACTTTTACCAACTTGTCTTTAGTCTGGACAGCTACCGTCAGATCGATAATACTAAAGCTTGGCTGCAAACTGCCTGGATCAGCATCATCTGATAAAAATACAGCGCTTTGCGTGCGAGCACTGGTCTGGAAAAATACTTCAAATTTTTCCGATAACGATTGTTCATACCGCAAATTCAACACACCCTTCCATTTCGGCGCATTTTCCAAAACATGGCCAGAAAGGTCCTGCGCGCCGTCCACGCATCCGTCCCTTTCTTTTTGACCCAAATAACATAAACCCAATGGAAATTCGTCAAATAACGCTCTATTGTGAGCAACGCCTCCACTAAGGCTAAAGTTTTTATTAACAATGCCCATAAAACTAAATTCTACGCCTCGTACTGTAGTTTGTGGAACCGTGCCTAAAGTGTTGGCGATTGAAGTTAAATCCCTAAGGCCCAATTGTAAGTCATGGACTGTACTGTGATACGCTGTCAGGTCCATCTGTAATCGCTTGCCGAAATAAACACCCTTCAAGCCCGCCTCCAAACTGTCGGTGATTTCTGGTGCCACTGGTTCATCACCTAAAAACGAAGCTGGTTCGAAACCAAATTCAACACCGAAACCGCGGCTTTTATAACCGCGCCCGTAAGAAACATAAAAATTGGTATCCTCATTCACTGCATACTGCATCCCTACCCGACCCACAAAAACAGTATCAGTTGCCTTATTGGCAACACGCGGTGTCGTAAAATCAAAAACTTGAATATTATTTACGTCATAATTTTGCCCGCCGCGCTCAGCTTCAGCTGAAACCGAGTCCAACAATAAACGCCCACCACCAAACAGTGTTAGCTTATTTGTTGGTCGAAAATTCAAATGGCCAAAAATTGCGATATTTTCCTGTTGCACATTAGATTCTACATAAATCAATTGATCTATGTCGATATCCACCAAATGTCGATCAGCATATTCAAGGGCATCCGTACGGCTATTGAAATAATAAAGCCCTAGAATATAGTCTATATTCTCATTCTCAGGTGATGTCAGTCGCAGTTCCTGTGTTAACCATGCAGCATCACGATTAGAGCGTTGGGCGCGGTGGAAATCAATCGGCGATAAATCATTGTCCCAGCCATTTCTGGAAGTCCACACCCTGTACGCAGAGATGCTAGTGAAGGTGAGGTTTCCAAGTGAAAAATTAGCCTCCAGCGAGAGGCCATAGTTTGTAGAGTCTTGGCGCGGGTCGCGGTTATGAGCAATTTCATCAGACAAAGGGCCAATAGCGATACCAAGCGTTTCAGCAACACTCGCTGCGGGTTCTTCACTCCCAATGAAAGAAGGCTTAAGTGTTAACCCAAGAATATCCGCGCGCGTAATTCGTGCACAGCACTCGGTATCCTGCCATGAAAAATCTGCAGCCAACATAAAATCATGCCCTTTATCTGTCAGCAAGCTCCACTTTGTCCGCGCACCAAAAGCGTTCACTCCGTTAACCGTGTTTCCCGTAATTACATTCTTGGCATTACCGTTCCATAAACTGGCATACCCACTGAAGCGAAACGCTAGTCGCTTAGCTACAGGACCTGTTACACCAAGCCTTAAGCCATATTCTTGATCGGATGTAAAACGACCATTGACATACCCATTGTGGTCTTGGTGGTCTGGCTTTTGTGTAACAATATTCAAAAGACCTGCGGAAGCGTTTTTACCAAA
>JABABO010000199.1 GCA_014238195.1 Kordiimonadaceae bacterium
GCGTGCGGATCGCGCACTCTCCTACTGGGGTTACTGTTTGCTCCCGATGTTTGACTTGTCACCTAACTGTACCCTCTCGGCTTTAAGCTTTTTACTCATCGCCATTATAACAATCAAGGTGACTGCGACAACACCTAATACGTTGATTGCTACAGCGAACCAACGATGAATGATAGTCAAATAAAGCTCGGGGTTTTCAGTAAATATATGGGCGAAAACACCCCAATAGGCAATAGCAGGGGCGAATAGGGCCAAGCCCAAAATCGCGAGTAGGTTTTGAAAATTTAAAGCAAGATAGCATACCACGAAAACTAAACAGACAAAACCTGTACCCACGAGCGGGTCTGTCGGCGTGTAATCATGATCCGATATATAGCTTGCAAGATTGAATAAAGATGCAGTTGCCCAGTAAATCACTGCAAGCCGCAAAAGCTTAGCCTCAGGGGGCATTTTTGCTCTAATATTCATCAAACTTTACTCCTGCGCCGTCTTCAGGTGTGACACCATATCCCTAACTTCATGGAGCAATGTATCTACCTTTAAGGGAACTCCGCCAACGATGGTATAGTCTATGCCCCGTATATTTTCTGTAATGCCCGTTTGAAGGTTCAGTCGTTTATGCCCATCACCGTATAATATTTTAAAGTTTGTGAGGGGGTTTTCTGTCACCACGATCATGTCTGCTTCTTTACCGATCGTGATGGTGCCAATCACATCATCAAGCCCTAGCAGGCCAGCCCCTTCAGATGTGGCTGCGCGAATAACTTCTAAAGGATGGAATCCTGCTTCTTGTAGCAGCTCTAATTCCCTGATGTATGCAAAACCATACAAATTGTATAAAAAGCCTGCGTCTTCCCCAACGGTGACCCGCCCACCTATGTTTTTATAGTCGTTTATGAACGACATCCATTTTTGATATTTAAGTTTCCAAGCGACCTCTCTCTCGGTTGTCCAATCAAAATGAAAGGACCCGTGTGATGTGTAATTTGGTTTCCAAAATTTTAGGAGTGCAGGTGCCGCATAGTCTTTAAAATACGGGTTTGAATAAGCGCGTTGTAGGTCTCGGTTCGCATCATATGCTGTTAGTGTTGGGGTAAATGCAACACCTGTTTGAGCTAGTGCTTGTAAAATTTCTCTCCATTTTTTGCTGCCTCTTTTGGCACCTTGCTTCCAGACATTCCCCGCTTCCGTAAAGCGCTCTTGTTCATTACCGTAATTAAAATCTAAAGGAAAATCCTGTACGGTTTGATCGTACCTAATGTTCGGTTGCAAAGCGTCGGAACGTTCCCTGGGGTGGCTAATTTCACTGTGCGGGGCATGGGTCCGACAAGCAGCATTGCCTCAGACGAGCCCACAGTCGGGGTTTTTGTAGACGGTATGTATTTGGGTGTTAATTATGGTGCTCAGTTGGATGTTTTCGACTTAGAGGCTGTAGAAATCTTACGCGGTCCCCAAGGGACACTATTTGGTAGGAATGTTACAGGTGGGGCGGTTGTTCTTAGGTCCCGCAGACCATCTGGTGACTTTGGTGTGCGCGCTAAGACTTTCGGCGGGTCCCATAGTCGTTTTGGTAGTGCAATATCTGTTGAAGATGCGTTAATCGAAGATCATTTAGCTGGCAAAGTGACAGTCATGTATGACCGACATGGTGGGCTTTATGATAATACCCAAGGTGGGACCCTTGGCGAAAAGGAAAGTATTTTCATACGTCCTTCACTGGGCTGGCAACCAAATGAAAATCTTCAAATAGACTTGATTGCTGAGTACGGAAAAACGACGGGTGACGGTGCGTTAAGTCAGTCTATCGATGTCGAAGAGCGTTATCTAGGCACTCTGGGGCATGTTATTCCAGAAGACAAAACGCTGTTAAGTGCGACCTTCAAATCAGAGTTTTCCAATGAATGGAAGCAAATCATCGGTGAAGTGAATTGGACTATTGGCTCAGGAAACCTGACATCCATTACAGGGTACCGTGATGTTGACTATTTTGGTAGTTCTGATGCCGCTGGTGCACAAGTAAATTTTTTCAACATCGTTAGCGCTGATTTTATTCAAGATCAACTCAGTCAAGAACTTCGATACGCTGGGGCAGTGGGCGAAAATGGTCAATACACGGTTGGTATTTATTACTTTAACCAAAGTATGCAGCATAAAGAATACCGCGAATTTCTTGGTGACTTTAATGCCGCAATGAATGGCAAACTAGACCAATGGTCGCTTGCAGGTTTTGCAAATGTTGAGGTCGAAGTCACGCCCTCAATATTTATCAGTGGGGGCATTCGATATACCAAAGAAGAAAAAGATGAA
>JABABO010000242.1 GCA_014238195.1 Kordiimonadaceae bacterium
GAACGTGACCTTTACACGAAGGAAGCCTTTGAACCAATCCTATGGCGGCTTTGTGAGCGTGTATCAAAGGATGCCAAGGCCAAACAATTGGCAGGCATGACCATAACGCTTAAAATGAAGACAGGGCGGCATAAATCTTACACCCGCTCCCGTTCAATAGAGGCGCCAACCCAGCTTGCCCAAACACTATATGAAATTGGCATCGAATTACTATCGCAACTGATGGATGGTACATATTACCGCTTAATCGGTATTGGTCTGAGCAATTTTGCTTCCCTTCATTTAGCGGATCAGCCTGACCTAATAGAACCAGAACGCACCAAACGTATGAAAGCTGAACGTACCCTTGATAGTCTACGCACTAAATTTGGTGATCAGGCCATTCAGACGGGTCGCAGTTTTGACCCTACAAAAATTGCCGATCCGAAAAAGACATCTTAATACCCTTGGTAAGATTTAAAAAAAATCAATTAAAGCAATGTGTTAGATTTACATAGTTTGGCATAATTTCTGCATAATTAATCACTAAGACCTTAGCGACTTAACATGTGAGTAAAACAACATACTCATAATTTTGGAGTAAATCATGCTTGAAGAACGTGCTGATAAAATGCAGGCTAAAACTGAAATCAACCCCTATGTAAGTGGGCTGGCTAGTAAACTCATGAAAACCGCTGCAAACGCAGAATTGAGTTTTGATAGTCACGGCTGGCAGGTGATTACAGAAGTCTTAAGTTACGCTGCCTCTGCAGAGCAACGTTTAGGCGAACAAGCAGAGCGTATCAGTTTTCTTGAGCAACTGTCAGTTACCGACGAGCTAACAGGCATTCCAAACCGTAGGGGGCTTCGCCGTGCGCTCGGTCAAACATTAGCGGCTGCGGCCCGCCATAACGAAGGTGGTATTTTAGCCTTCATTGACTTGGATCATTTTAAAGACATTAACGATATTCATGGCCACCTTGCAGGGGATTCTGCCCTGCGCCATGTCGCAAAAACACTCAAACGTATGATCCGCCCGAATGATATTGCCGCCCGCTTATCTGGCGATGAATTTGCAGTCGTTCTCGTTCGATGTAATGGTCACCAAGGATTAAAACGCATCACAAAGCTTCAAAAGGCTTTAAATGCTTCCACCATCAATTATTGTGGGGTGACAATTGAAATTGGATGCTCGGTCGGGGTAAAAGAATTTACTGGCGCTACAGACCCGTCAGAATTAATCGAGCAAGCCGATCAAGCAATGTATCATAACAAATTACAGCGGCGCCAAATCAAGAAATAAGAAGAAGAAAAGCAGATTTTGACTTTCAGACTCAAAAGGATGATAAAGGAAAGAGTATCAAAACCCAAGCATATTGCGGCTTTCGCGGGGGATATGTATTCGCATGCCCTCCATATTTTCAGCGACCACAATTTGGCAGCCTAATCTGCTCGTGCTTGTAAGACCAACAGCCAGATCAAGCATTTCATCTTCTTCTTCACTAGGCTCTGGTAATACACTAAACATGTCTTTCGCTATCACCATATGACATGTAGAACACGCCATATTTCCTTCGCACGCGCCTTCGATATTCAGATCATACTCAAAAGCGAGCTGTAACAGCGTACTACCAATATCAGCATCCACGTGTTTTTCAGTTTCATCTGGCATGACAAAGACAAGTTTAACCATTGATAATTCCTCAGATTATAAGCTTTTTCTGACCTTGCAGGCCTTTAATAATAATATCTGCTGCTTGATCAATTTCATCATCGGTCGTAAAGCGCCCAATGCCAATCCGCAACGTAGCTTTGGCATTGATTTCGCTCACACCGATTGCTGTTAACACGCGGGATACACCCCCTTTGGCGCTAGAACAAGCTGATCCACTTGAAAGCGCAACACCCCGTGTATCAGCCAGCAAACGAGTGCCATCAATATTCGGAAAAGACACATTCATATTCCCAGCCCAGCGTTGATCACAGCTGCCATTTACGATCATAGCAGGATAGGCAGCTGCTAATTTTCCAAGCAAACGGGCCGTCATATTTTTCAGACGGGTTTCTTCTTGTGCACGGTTTTCATGGGCTATATTTGCAGCTGCACCAAGCCCAGCAACCAACGCTGGGGCCACTGTACCAGAACGCAGTCCCCCTTCCTGACCACCGCCGTGCATCTGCGGGGCGATAGTCAAGCGTTGATCATCGCGGTGATAAAGCGCACCAATGCCCTTGGGACCATATGTTTTATGCCCCGATATAGATAAAAGATCAATGTGCATAGCATCTACGTCAATATGAATTTTACCGAAGGCTTGGGCTGCGTCCGTGTGAAAAATAGCTCCTTTTGCACAAGCAATTTTACCAATGTCGGCGAGCGGCTGAATGACACCAATTTCGTTATTTACAGCCATAATGCTAACGAGCGCAGTCTGATCTGTTATCGCAGCGTCTAAAGCATCCAAATCAACCAAACCATCCTTGCCAACCCCTAATATAGTTACATCAGTCCCTAATATATTGGCGCAGGCCCCTGCGCTGGCAATCACGCACATATGTTCGCTTGCCAGTGTAACCATGTGGTTTTTATGGCCCTTATAGGCCTGCATCACCCCTTTTATCGCTAGATTGTTGGCTTCGGTGGCACCACTTGTGAAATAAATTTGGCTCGCTTGCGCATTTATCACAGTCGCAATGTCTTCGCGCGCAATGTCAACAGCAGCCTCAGTTTCCCAGCCATACATATGGGTCGCACTATGCGGGTTACCAAATTTTTCAGTAAAGTAAGGCATCATGGCCTTAAGCACACGTGGATCAACTGGCGTACTTGCTTGATAATCCATGTATATTGGGCGTTTGGTCATTGAGTACACCCTAGCCCTAAATCTTTATGTTGCTTCCCTGCCCTTTGATATAAGCTATTCCAAGCAGCGACAAAAGCATCAACATCTGCCATAGTGGAATCGTAACCAAGTGAAACCCGTATAGCACAGTCTGCACTACCTTGCCCTTGTCCCATAGCAGATAATACATGCGACACTTTTACCTTGCCGCTGGAACAAGCAGACCCGCTAGACACGCAAATACCTGCAAGGTCCATATGCATCACCTGTGTTTCACCCTTCACATAAGGCATTACAATACAACTGGTGTTCGGCGCACGCTGCGTATTTTTGCCAATAAATGACGTTTGATCGGTGATCATGAGAATTTGATCTTCTAATCGATCCCGCAGCGCTTGTATGGCACTTGTATTCAGTACACTGGTTATGGCATCCATTGCAGCAACGCCAAACCCCGCAATACCAGCAACATTTTCAGTGCCTGATCGCCGCCCTAATTCTTGTCCGCCCCCCATGATGACAGGGTTTAAGGGTACTGTTGGTGCCAAAACAAGAGCCCCAACGCCTTGTGGCCCACCAATTTTGTGGGCTGAAAGTGTCAAATAATCCACCCCTGTATCTTGCAAATCTATGGGGATTTTACCAGCAGCCTGAACAGCATCCGTATGCATCTTTGCCCCATATGTATGCACTAGATGCGTAATAGCTTTAACATCTTGGATAACACCTGTTTCATTATTCACCGTCATAACGCTAACAAGTGTTGGGGATTTTGCTTTCTGTAAGGCATCTTCAAGCATAGCCATGTCCAGCAAGCCATTACTGTCAAGATTAATGGTATGCACCTTAAGCCCTGATGCTTTGGCCGCTGCTAAGCTACTGTCGTGTTCGCCTGCACTGATAATCAGTGTGTCCGCCCCGCACCCCCGCAGCGCCATATTATTTGCTTCTGTTCCGCTGGCAGTGAACACCACATCACGGGTTCGGCTACCTGCGAGCGCTGCAACTTGACTGCGTGCTTCCTCAACAATGCGTTTGGCACCCCGTCCTGCTGCATGCACACTGGATGGGTTTCCAGTGTCACGCATCACTGAAATCATCTGATCAAGTACATTTTGTCGCATAGGCGCTGTTGCGTTATAATCCAAATATA
>JABABO010000141.1 GCA_014238195.1 Kordiimonadaceae bacterium
GTCTTCGGCCACAGCCATCGTCACTGGTAGCGTCGCTGAACTGCTGCTTGTTGAAAAAGCAACGAGCTGTGCATCTAATGCGCCTTGAAAAAAACGTTTAGGGGATAACCTGAGCAAGACCTTGATGATTGTGCCATGAACGACCAAAATGTGAACAATCATTCCAAGAATAATCGTTACAGCTAGAGTGGCAACATCTAACATAGCGCCGAGGCCGCGTGTTCCCGATACAGCAGCGATCAGGGCAAAGACACCAAAGGGGGCAAATTCCATAACAATATGAGTGATTTTTAACATCACTTCTGATGCGCTATCAATCAGGTTAGCAACGGTTTTGCCTTTTTCTTCGGACAGCATGACACCTATGCCAAACAAAAGTGCGAAGAAGATAACAGCCAGCGTGTCACCGCTTGCCAAAGATGCAAAGAAATTTTGCGGTACAATTTGGATGAGCCGTTCAGACAAGGGAATCGCAGCAGCAACATGCCTTGGTTCGGTCCCGGTGATGAGATCGACACCCACGCCAGGTTGGAACAATGTCGCCAGAACTAATCCCAGCGTAATAGCGATAGCCGTTGTTAACATATATAGAATAAGTGTTTTACCGCCAATACTGCCAAGCTTTTTAGGGTGACCCATTGCGACAACACCAGAGACCAGCGTTACAAAAATAAGGGGGAGTACGATCATGCGGATAAGACGGATGAAAATATCGCCAATCCATTTGATACTTGCTGCACCTTCTCCCCACAGCGAGCCAACAATAGCCCCGACAATAAGCGCTAGGAAAATGCGTTTCCATAGCTTCATTTCAAACCATTTTTGGATCATTTTTATTTCCCCTATAGTCTTGCCTGAAATAGATATTAATCCATCGCATAATACTTAATAGTATTTAGTACGATATTTCTTGATGTTAGTACAAGCATTCTCTTGCAAAGAGTTGAGAATGTTCCACAAAAAAGCCTGCGCAAATATTGCACAGGCTAAATAATTATTGGCATATGGAAGTGTTTATCGCTTTAAGATGATTTCAACACGGCGATTTCGTGCTTCACGAATCCCGTCAGCCGTAGTGACACTTGGTGCGGTCTCGCCTTTTGAATCTATTTCAATATGATCTTTAAGAACCCCCAATTTTATCAGCGCCTTTTCTACGGCTTTAGCCCGATGCAGTGACAGTTCGTCATTGTAGCTAATTTTTCCAGCGCGGTCCGCATGACCGACGGCTAAGACGCGAATAACACCATGCTTTTTATAAGCGTTGGCAGCGTTACGAATGATGCGGTCTGCTTCACTTGTAATTTTTGACTGATCAAAATCGAAGTATACAATAAACGGCGCAGGTAGAGGAACTGGAACAGGCTTCGACTCTGATTTTGATTCGTTATTCGATTCGTTTTCTAGATCTTCTTTGCTAGGCTTAGCTGGCTGTACAAGCGGTTCAGGCCTTTTAGCTGGGGTTACAGCTTTTTTAACTTTTGTTCCACCGAATTTCCAAGTTAGGCGTGCCATCAAATCATGACCTGAAAAGTTTAAACTTTCATTGCCGCCTAGCACACTAATATCAGCAGCAGCGGTTCGGAAAAAACGATATCCAATGCTGAAATCAACGGTTTCATTAATGGGGCGTACAAGGTCAAGCATAAGTTGGCCAGCTAGGGCCCAATCACTGTCGTTAGAAACATTGATGCCACCTGCTGTTGCCTCGCTAAACTGAATTCTGGAGAGACCAATACCAAGGCCAGCATAAGCCTGCCAATCGTTAGTATTACCAATATTATAAAGAGCATTAGCCATCAAACTGTCAGAAATTGCTTTGCCTTCGGCGTCAAGGTGACCAGAGGCAAGCGCAGATGTCCCACTGTTGGATACATCAAACACCCCTAAACGGTTTTGACGACGTAGATAATCGAATTCCACCCGAACTTTATCATCTTGCATACCCAATACAAAGCCAGCACTTAAACCAGGTGCCTTAGTGACATCCATATTTGCACCACCAGCATGGCTCAAGGATAAATTATCATCTAAAGCTACGTGTGCCCCCAGCTGTAAACCGCCGTAATATTCAGGTTCGGCAAGTACAGTTGATGTGTTGATTGTTGTTGCTCCAATCGCAATTATGCAGGAAACAGTTTTTACTTTGAATGATTTTATGTTCATCTGATATCTCAATTTATAATGCATGTTAGAATGTAAGTAAATTTACCTCAAAAACCTAAGATTATGAATATACTATTTATCATAATGCTTAGTATAGGCACATGAAAGTGGCGTCTCTATGGTAAAAATACATCAAATTTATGGCTGAGAGTAAAAATTATCGTGTAGTAACTTAAAATAAAAAACTGGGAAACAATGTCCCCAGTCTTAAAATTGGCTCCCCAGGCCGGATTCGAACCAGCGACCGAACGATTAACAGTCGTTTGCTCTACCACTGAGCTACTGGGGATCAGGTGTATGTGGTACAGAATGTTATATAGTCTTCTCTGCACCTTAAGTGTGGCCTTTATACTCAAAAAATATCGTCTGCCAAGCCTTATTTTTAAAAAAATGCAATAAGCATAAAAAAGTGTCAACTTGACACACATTTTTACGAGCAAGTGATGGCTGAAAGCTGGGCAGGGACTAAGCAGCGTCAAGTTCGGCTATAAATTTTTGTAAATTAGCCATTGCGGGCATGCTAGCACTGCGAAGGCGGTTCATTACATCAGTTTTTTCCTTGTCTGCTGGGTCGATAAGACTAACCATTTTGCTAAAGCCGTCCAAGCGGTTCCCAAGAAGCCAATCTCTGATTTCTGGGTTTTGAGACCATATATATTGGTTCATCATAAAGGCAGCTGTAAAACGTAGATAATCCGTATCATGATTAGGAAGCGGTACAACACCTGTCATTTCGTTTTTCTTATTGTCTGTGTCCATGCTCGCTTCAATGTGTGCTATGAAAGCAGCACTAAACACTGGCTGGTATGACCGCACCATTTGCGGCGTAATCAAATTACCTTCAAAGATCGGTTTTAATGCCACATTGGTGATCGCGCTGGCGGAACAATCCACATGCAAGATGTCTGGTCCTGTTGGAATTGTACCGTGTTCCAGTACAATTTTGTCTGCTTCTATTGCTGTTACGCGGCCAAGACGCACAATGTTTTTTATGCGTTGCAATTCAGCGAGCTCAGCTTTGCTGATCGTTGCGCCGTGGAACATTTGCGGCCGCACGTTTTTGTCAATCCGCACGAAATAGCCACAGGCCTCTAAGCGGTCAAACATATCTGTGATCGATGTCGCATTGGCTATAGATTCAAATTGCGCTGCTTGTGATTCCATTGTGCTGTGAAAAAATTCCATTGATGGCTGGGTATTTTCACGGTCCAGTAACCAAGCATCGCGGGGCATAATCCAAGTGATCATATCAGGATTTACCCCGCATTCTAGCAAGTATAAACAAGCATCAATACCTGTTTTACCGCCACCAATCACCGAATAGCCTTTGGGGGGGTGTTGCACTCGGGTCAAGCTGTTAAGCGGAATAAAACGGGTGTTATCCGCAATATCAAAATTTGGTGTGTGTGTTGATGGCACTGATGTTTTCAAGTATGTTGCATCAACAATTTTAGTCGCTTCAACAGAATGTTCTTCCCCCGATAATCGGGAGATAAATTTACCATCCCCTACGTAATCACACATAGGGAAATATTGCACGCGACCCGATGGCAAAAGCGTATGGCGCATCACATCATCAAAATAAGATAAAACCTCTGCCCCGCTTGCTAGGTCGTGCAAGCCTTTATTAAGGCCAACTTCATCTTTCTTGCCCTTGCTCAGCTCTTTGGAGCTGACACCATAATACTGCGATGGTTGATGTAAATTAATGAAAGGGTAGGCCATATTCCAGTGCCCGCCAGGGGCTGCGTATTGATCCACAAGAATCATATTCGCGTCTGTTTCGTGCAACAGCACATCAGCAAATGCCATCCCCACAGCACCCGTACCAACGATTAAATAATCGGTTTTATGTTTGCTAGCCATTTCTTTTACCTCAAATTCTATGCTTGTTATGCTTCCAAGCCTTAACATTTCGCGCACCTTTAGCAGGCATGTCCGCACACCGCAAGTATTTTTCACACTGACGAGTATGAAAAATACTGATTTGCAATGATCAAGCAAATTAGTCTAAGGTATTTCTTAGTTGTCTGTAAATTATGTTTAAGGATATGGGGGAGAAAGCTATCATGAAATTTTGGGCAAAGGTTA
>JABABO010000071.1 GCA_014238195.1 Kordiimonadaceae bacterium
ATATCTGGCCCCAACGGATTAATAGAAGATATTGACCCAGAAGAATGGCGAACAACCATCGACGTGGATTTAAACGGTGTCTTTTATGCGTCAAAGCTCGCAGTTCCCTATTTAAAAATGAATGAAAGCGGTGCTATTGTGAACATTGCATCCAGTGCGGCTTTTTATGGATATCCCAATCGGTCGCCCTATGCCTCCGCCAAATGGGCGGTGGTTGGCTTAACAAAAACCATGGCAATGGAACTGGGGCCGCATAATATCAGGGTGAATGCCATCTGCCCAGGCAGTGTGAATGGTGACCGCATTGATCAGGTTATGCGTTCAGAATCAGAAAATCGGAACATTTCTGTTGAGGATGTTCAAAGAAGCTATCTCAAACATGTTTCAATGAAAACTTTCGTAGATAAAGAGGATATTGTAAATACTGCGCTTTTTTTACTGTCAGATTTAGGAAAGCGTATTTCAGGACAAATTATTGGCGTTGACGGACACACAGAATCTCTCAGTCAGCACTAACCTAAAAAGCATAGAGTAGGATAAGAAAATGAAAGCTGTTTGGTATGATAAAATTGGTGATGCTCAGTCGGTTCTCACACTTGGTGAGCTGGCAGTGCCAGAGCTGAGTGCTGGGGAAGTCATGGTCAAAGTGCATGCCTCAGGCGTGAACCCATCAGATGTCAAAACCCGCGCTGGTGCTAGGGGCGCCCTTGCTTTTGATAGAATCATTCCCCATTCGGACGGTGCTGGTGTCATAGAAGCGGTGGGTGAAGGGGTCTCTACCGAGCGGATAGGCGAGCGCATTTGGATATGGAACGGTGCGTGGGCGCGGCCTTTTGGTACCAATGCTGAATATATTGTTGTGCCTGCCGAGCAAGCTGTTCCCTTACCCGATACGGTTAGTTTTGAAGCAGGCGCTTGTCTTGGCATTCCCGCATCAACTGCCTATTACGGGGTTTATGCTGATGGACCTGTTGAGGGCAAAACTATTCTTGTGACAGGCGGCGCGGGGGCAGTTGGTCACTATGCTATCCAATTCGCCAAAGCTGGCGGTGCGAAAGTCATTACCACGGTTAGTGGCCCTGATAAAGCATCACATGCTGAAACGGCGGGCCCTGATGAAGTTATAAACTATAATAAAGGCGATACGGCTGAAGCCATCATGGCTGCCACAGACGGCCAAGGTGTTGACCGTATTGTTGAAGTAGAATTTGGTGGCAATTTAGATGTGACCAATAAAATTCTTAGGCCAAATGGTGTTGTAGCAACTTATGGATCTATGGGCGATATAGAGCCCAAATTACCCTTCTATCCTATGATGTTTAACTGCGTGACTGTGCGGATGTATCTTGTCTATTTGCTTTCAAAAGAGGCACGGGATATGACAGTGAATGGTGTTAATGAATGTATCAAAGGCCCATCCTTCAAGCATATGATCACAGAGGTATATTCACTGGAGGATACAGCAAAAGCACATAAAGCAGTTGAAAGTGGTAAGCTGATTGGTAATGTCGTTGTTAAAATATAGCGAGACCAATGAATAATGAGTTCATTATTCCCTGAGACTTTGGGATTAAATCGAGCCGACACAGAGATTTATAGCCAAATGATGCAATCAATATTTGGCTATAAAATAATGAAAGCAGCCTAACAATGACGGCCAAAAATCCCGTGCCAAATAAACTAAAGCGGGCGTATCAGCTTTTTCAAGACGGTCAAATCGAAGAGGCGGAGGCGATTAGCCGACAACTCTTGAAAGAAAACCCGGACGATGTCTCTGCGCTCAGAATGCTGGCAGAAATTGGCATCCAAGTGGGTGTTTACGAAGAAGCAGAAAACTTGCTTCTTCGTTGCTTGGATTTGGCACCAGATTTTAATTTAGCTCGTTTAAATTATGCGGCTCTGCTTGCGAAACGGACGCGGTATCAAGCAAGTATGGATCAGTTGATGCAATTGCTTGCGAGCGAACCCGAAAATGTTGCTATTTTAGTTCAAAAAGCTTCTGTTCTTGTAAGCTTAGGTCGCTTTGATGAAGCAGAAAACCTTTACCGTGACCTTGCTTTTAAACTGCCTGATCATGCTCATATTCAGTTATCGCTAGGCCATGTGTTGAAAACTAAAGGGTCCATTGAGGAGGCGATTAAGGCTTATCGTGCAGCGATCAAAGTGGACCCTGCAATGGGTGAGGCGTATTGGTCCTTGGCAAATCTAAAAACATTTTCTTTCACTGATATTGATATTCAAATGATGAAAGAGCAAATGCTGATCGATCAGCCTAAAGCTCAGGATTTTATTCATCTTTGTTTTGCGCTTGGTTATGCGTTAGGGAAAATCGGCGATGTGGATGGCTCTTTTGCCGCCTATGCAAAAGGCAACCATGTGAAACGTAATCTGGTTCATTATGATGCACGGACCCACTGCCAGGATATGCTCCGTCAAAAAAGATTTTTCACTTCCGCTTTTTTCCAAGGAAAAGATGGAGTGGGACATCAAGACCCAGCCCCTATTTTTATCGTTGGCCTCCCCCGCGCTGGCTCCACTTTATTAGAACAAATTTTATCGTCACATTCCCAAGTGGATGGAACGATGGAATTGCCAGATATTATTTCTATGGCGCGCCGTTTAAGCGGGAAAAAAGTGGTGACTGATAAGGGACAGTACCCCGAGATACTTGCCACACTTGCACCCAATGATCTTGAGACGTTAGGGGCAGAATATATTGAGCGAACGCAGATTCATCGCTCCAGTAGCCCTTTTTTCATTGATAAAATGCCCAATAACTTCATGCATATTGGCTTTATCAAATCAATCTTGCCGCATGCAAAAATCGTCGATGCCCGCCGTCATCCTATGGCTGGCTGTTTTAGTTGCTTTAAACAACTTTTTGCAAAAGGGCAGAACTTTACCTATTCGCTCAATGACATTGGAAATTATTACTGCGATTACTATGAAATTATGGATCATTGGAATACGGTCATGCCGCAAGCAGTCTACAGAGTTTATTACGAGAAAATGATCACGGACACAGAAACCCAAGTCAGACAGCTGCTCGAATATTGCGGGCTCCCCTTTGAAGAAGAATGCTTAAATTTTTACAAAAATGAGCGAGCAGTGCGCACGGCTAGTTCAGAGCAAGTACGCCAGCCAATTTATCAAAGTGGGCTAGAGGCTTGGAAGCCATTTGAGCATCATTTAGGATCACTAAAAAAGGCATTGGGGCACGTCCTTACTGCTTACCCAAAGCATTAGATTTCCCTAACATACTTTAGTTTTATTCACACAAATTACCCATATTTTGATTATTATCTGCTATAATGGTGAATTTTATTCATGCCAGTATATGAAAAGGTCGTTTGTATAAGGCGTTACTCTGCAGTATTTTTTATTTAAGGGAAAATATATATTCTGGAGGGAATAATGCAAGAATATTCAAAAACTACGCTGAAAGTAGTTTTATTAACGACAACAGTCATTTCTGCACCTTTAGTGGCTCAAGCACAAGACGATAAAATCCTGTTAGAAGAGATTGTTGTTTCCGCACGCAAGACTACTGAATCTATGCAGTCTGTGCCTATTTCCATCCAAGCTTTAGGGGAATCAAAATTAGAAGCTAATAACGTCGGGGGTTTTTCTGATTTCACTAAAATGCTGCCCAGTGTTACTA
>JABABO010000073.1 GCA_014238195.1 Kordiimonadaceae bacterium
ACTTGCAAAAATTCCTGTTGAGGATGTTTGCGTCCCCCTTGAGGTGGGACACTGGCAACTGTGCCTTCCATAATTTTTAACAAGGCCTGCTGCACACCTTCGCCTGATACATCACGAGTTATAGAGGGGTTATCAGACTTACGGGTAATTTTGTCGACCTCATCAATGTAAACAATACCACGCTCCGCCCGTTCCACATTATAATCAGCCGATTGCAACAGCTTCAGGATAATATTTTCCACATCTTCGCCCACGTAGCCTGCTTCGGTTAATGTTGTCGCATCGGCCATAGTGAAGGGCACGTCCAAAATACGCGCGAGTGTTTGGGCAAGTAAAGTTTTACCGCATCCCGTCGGGCCAACCAATAGAATATTAGACTTTGCTAATTCAACGCCGTCTGAGTTCACACTTGCATGATTAAGGCGTTTATAATGGTTATGCACTGCAACCGAGAGAACCTTTTTCGCATTGCCCTGCCCGATCACATAATCATCAAGCACTTCCATAATTTCTACAGGCGTCGGAACCCCATCAGTTCCCTTGGCAACCGCATTTTTGCTTTCTTCTTTGATAATGTCGTTACAAAGTTCAACACATTCATCACAGATAAAGACCGTCGGCCCAGCAATGAGCTTGCGAACTTCATGTTGGCTTTTCCCACAGAAGGAACAATAAAGGGTATTTTTTGCGTCGTTATTTGTCAAATCATCCACCAGATTAAACTCTTACTGTTGTTACCAGTCTATCCTAGACTGGTTAAAAAGATGCATACAACAAAAAAAACACAGAAATTAAAGCTTTTTCAGACATATTCTGTGTTTCTTGTATGAACTAAACTTAAATAATGCATCTGGACGATTAGACACCATCCAGATATTTATTCTTCAAAGGCTTTACTTATTCGTCTTTGCGGCTTTCATAAACCTCATCAATCAAGCCGAATTTTTTAGCTTCAAGGGCCGACATAAAATTATCCCTGTCCATCGCGGCTTCAATTTTCTTCAGTGGCTGGCCCGTATGTTTTGCATAAATATCATTAAGTCGTGCCCGCGTTTTTAAAATTTCTTTTGCCTGAATTTCGATATCAGTTGCCTGACCTTGTGCACCGCCAGACGGCTGATGGATCATTACACGTGCATTTGGCAGCGCATAACGCATTCCAGGCTCCCCCGCTGCAAGAAGAAAAGACCCCATTGAGCAAGCTTGACCAATACACATAGTGGCAATTTTTGGCTTAATATATTGCATTGTATCATACATGGCTAAACCGCTAGTAACAACGCCGCCAGGTGAATTAATGTAAAAGCTTATGTCTTTGTCAGGATTTTCTGCTTCCAAAAACAGGAGCTGCGCAACAATCAAGCTAGACACATAATCATTGACCTGACCTGTTAGAAAAATAATCCGTTCCTTCAACAGGCGGCTATAGATGTCAAACGATCGCTCGCCGCGTGCTGTTTGTTCAACAACCATTGGCACAAGCGTGTTACCAAATGTTTCTAACATATTCGTCATAACTCAATCCTTGCATGGAAGCTTCAACTCAGTAAGCAGTAGCAAGCATATGGCTGTACAGCAAGCATAATTCAAGTAGCTCAGACAAGTTTTATTCCAACGCATTTGCGAAAAATAAACTTTATTTTAGCTCATAAAAAAAGGAGCCACAAAGGACCCCTTTTAAACGAAATATAGCGAGACCAATGAATGATAATCTTATTATTTATTGATAAGTCGAACCGAAACAAAAGCGAGACCAATGAATAATGATTTCATTATTTATTGATAAGTCGAACCGTCATAAATACTTATAGCCAAATGAGGGGATCAAAATTCACCGCAATTGGCTATATATGTCTAGACGAGCTATAAGGATGATTTACTCAGCCTCTTTTTTTGCAGGCTTCTTAGCGGCAGCCGTTTTCTTTGGGGCTGCTTTTTTATCCGTGTCCTCTTTTGGCGCAGCTTTTTTCTTAGGACTAGCTTTCTTTTTTGTTGTTTTTTTATCCTTCGCCTTAGTTGGGTTGGCATCTTCCTCATCAATGGCACGAACAGCGGCTTCTAGCTCTTCCCTTGTGACTATTTTGTCGGTCATGTCAGACATTTCCAAAACAAAATCAACGACTTTTTCTTCAAAAATTGGAGCGCGTAACTGTGCTTTAGCCTCTTCATTTTCTTGGAAATATTGGAAAACCTGAGCTTCTTGACCTGGGAAACGGCGTGCTTCTTCGATGACACGGCGGTTCACTTCTTCTTGGCTCACCTGAACTTCGTTTTTGACACCAATTTCGCTCAGAAGAAGGCCAAGGCGCACGCGGCGTACTGCAATATCACGGAATTCTTCTGCTTCCGATTCATCAGACGGCCCTTCGCTACCCTCTAGGTCTTCTGCTGTGGCCTCACCTGATTGGATCATATCTTGCTTAATAGTTTCCCAAATTTGACGAAATTCCAAGTCCACCATACTTTTTGGTACATCAAATGAATATTCCGCAGCCAACACATCAAGCAGGCTGCGCTTCAAACGGGCGCGGGTTAATCCACTATTATCGCCTTCAAGCTGACCTTTCACTGCTTCCCTTAGGGCTGCAAGGTCATCAAGGCCTAGGTTTTTAGCAAATTCATCATCGATTTTCGTGTCTGTAAGCTTGCGGACCTCTTTAACCTTTACCGCAAATTCCGCTTCTTTACCCGCAAGGTCTTTTGAATGATATTCGGCAGGGAATGTTACAGTTACGGTTTTCTCATCGCCAGCTTTACAGCCAACTAGCTGCTCCTCAAAACCTGGAATAAACATGCTTGACCCCAGTTCCAACTGGAAATCCTCAGCCGCACCACCGTCAAACAATTCACCATCAACACGGCCTTCATAGTCAATAAAGACAGCTTGACCTTCAGCAGCTTTGGCTGTCTTGGCGGCTTTTTCAAAGCTTTTTTGCTCAGATGCAATATTTTCAATCAGCGCATCAATATCGCCTTCCTCAACTTTCGCTGTCCAGCGCTCAAGCGGAGGGGCCTTAAAACTATCAACGTCAATTTCAGGCAAAACTTCAAGCTTCACTTTAAAGTCAAGGTCTTTGCCTTCTTCAAAATTCATATTACCGACTTCAGGACGCACAGCTGGACGAATATTTTTTTCTTCCATCAGCTTCGTTGTTGATTCTTGCATAGTTTCATTCAAAACTTGGCCCATAGCGCGGTCACCATGCTGACGCTTAAGCAGGGATAAAGGAGCCTTACCCTTACGAAAGCCCTTGATATCGACATTCGTACGATAATCTTCCAGAATTGTGTTCAGCTTGGTGTCTAGGTCTGCCGCAGTGATAACTACTTTATATTCGCGCTGCAGTCCGTCGTTAAGAAGTTCTTCAATTTGCATGGGGTTTCCCACTTTCTTGTCTAATATCCGATCAAAAGCGGCTAGATTTAAAAGGTGGAAGTCTGATCGCTTCCCCTAAAGGACTTGTTATGGTGCGGGTGAAGGGACTTGAACCCCCACATCCGAAGATACCAGAACCTAAATCTGGCGCGTCTACCAATTCCGCCACACCCGCATAACAAGCCAGTTCTTCGTGTGACACCTTCAGGTGTTTACCACACGCGAACCCTTAATCTAGTTCACTGTAATAACAGCTTAGAAAGCCGATTAATTCAGGCGCTTATAGACAGGTGATTTTTGAAGTACAAGGTTTTTTTTATGAGATTGAAGATTTTTTACGCGAGTGATGCCTTTATGACAAGAATGATGGCTTTTTTGTAGGAATAGCATAAAAATATGTGGCAGCGATGGCATCAACACACCCCTCTCACCAATCACCCCCTATTTTGCCTGCATATGTACACAGTAATTATAACGAATACCATGCGCAGCAGGGACTGCAAACATAATCCATAGGGACGTAACAAGTGCGAGTAATGCAGTAAGGGCAAAACTGCCTACAAGTAACCCAGTCAGAACTGCACCAATCTGAACGGCATAAATAAGCATGAGAATAATCGCAAAATCTTTCACGTAATAATTTTCAATACCTTCACGGTCACTATTGAGCGCTGTTTGGGTCAGATTAGCAGAAAAGAAAGAATAGACAGCGCAATACATTGCAATCGTTATGATATTTGCGGCTGAGCCAGTATTATCAAGGACTATTTTATATATTTCGCTCAAATCAGAAAGCGACATACCCGTAAAATCAGGCGCAGCCGATGCCAGTCCTACTGCCTTCAACAGTAAACCAAACACTATCGCCACCACACCGATTAATATTGAGATAAACAGAAGCTTTATGCCATTTATGAAAGCTGCCTTCATCCCGCCGCCGCCTTGCCAAGCCGCATCAGACGCCCCATAAGCACCAATACGAATCCAGTGATTAAAAATATAAGCGGTTAAGGTCAGAATACCAAAAACTGTTACTATCACTAGTATTATAACGATGAAAATTGGGATATGCCTAATAAATGGGACCAGTAAGCCAAGAAGAAAACTTATAAAAATCAACGCTATTATTATCAACAGGAAGGTTTTCACAGCAGCTATTGGATTACGCATTGGTGCAAGCATAGATTCTTTGAAAATTGCAAGTATTGGTAATGTGTTCACTGGAATACCCCCTGATTTAATGGCTTTACTTTACACATAAAGATTTTAATTTAAAAGCGTATCATATATTT
This sequence comes from Kordiimonadaceae bacterium, assembly GCA_014238195.1. Taxonomy (GTDB): domain Bacteria; phylum Pseudomonadota; class Alphaproteobacteria; order Sphingomonadales; family Kordiimonadaceae; genus JABABO01. Next base: position 4,669 of record JABABO010000073.1, read on the forward strand.
TTCACTCATATTTGTCGCACGGCGCCTTTGTCAGCGGATGTTGTCATGGCGGCGTAGGCCTTCAACGCCTTTGTCACCTTACGTTTACGTACCTCAGCTGGTTGCCAAGCTGCATCGCCTTTGGCGTTCATGGCTGCGCGGCGAGCGTCGAGTTCAGCGTTAGAAATATCAAGATTAATTGTGCGCTCAGGAATATCAATGATGATTGTATCGCCTTCTTCAATCAACGCAATAGCCCCACCTTCTGCCGCTTCAGGACTGGCGTGTCCGATTGAAAGGCCACTGGTACCCCCACTGAAACGACCATCGGTTAACAAGGCGCATTCTTTGCCCAGCCCCATAGATTTCAGGTAGCTGGTAGGATACAGCATTTCCTGCATTCCAGGGCCGCCGCGTGGGCCTTCATAGCGGATTACCACAACATCACCTGCAACAACTTTACCGTCCAAGATAGCCTCAACCGCGCTGTCTTGGCTTTCAAACACGCGGGCGCGTCCAGTAAACGCCCAAATACTTTCATCCACACCCGCCGTTTTTACAATGCAGCCATTTTCAGCGATATTGCCAAACAAAACCGCAAGGCCGCCTTCACGGCTGTAAGCGTTCTGAGTGCTACGGATACAGCCAGCTACGCGGTCCGTATCCAGTGCATCATAGCGTTTGTTTTGACTAAAAGCCACTTGCGTTGGAATACGCCCAGGAGCTGCTTTGAAAAACTGATGCACATCTGGGTCATCGGTTAGCGTTATGTCAAAGTTATCAATCGCTTCACCAATGGTTTTGCTGTGTACTGTGCTACAGTCACGGTTTAATAATCCACCACGGTCCAGCTCCCCAAGGATTGAAAAAATACCACCTGCCCTGTGCACATCCTGTATGTGATAGTCCTGTGTCGCGGGGGCGACTTTACACAAATTCGGCACGCGGCGAGAAAGCTTATCCATATCCGCCATTGTGAAATCAACTTCAGCTTCTTGCGCCGCTGCCAGCAAATGCAATACAGTGTTGGTAGACCCACCCATGGCAATATCCAGCGCCATAGCATTTTCAAAAGCTGCTTTTGTTGCGATTGAGCGTGGCAGAACGCTGTCGTCCCCGTCATCGTAATAACGTTTGGTAATCTGGGTGACAATCCGCGCGGCGGTTAAAAATAATTCCTTACGGTCCGCGTGTGTGGCAAGCGTGGTGCCATTACCAGGTAAGCTAAGACCCAAGGCTTCGGTCAAACAATTCATGCTGTTAGCGGTAAACATACCGCTACAGGATCCACACGTGGGGCAGGCAGAGCGTTCAATTTCCGCCACTTCTTCGTCTGATACCTGCGGATTTGCAGCCTCAACCATTGCATCAACAAGGTCCAGCTTACGGGTACCGCCTTCATAATCCATCTCCCCCGCTTCCATAGGACCGCCAGAAACAAACACAGCTGGAATATTCAACCGCATCGCGGCCATCAACATGCCTGGGGTGATTTTATCGCAGTTGGAAATACAAATCAGAGCATCAGCGCAGTGGGCATTGGCCATATATTCAACACTGTCAGCAATAATTTCACGACTGGGTAAACTATACAACATACCGTCATGGCCCATAGCGATGCCATCATCGACCGCAATAGTGTTAAATTCTTTCGCAATGCCGCCTGCTGCTTCGATTTCCCGCGCGACAAGCTGGCCTAGGTCCTTTAAATGCACATGGCCTGGCACAAACTGTGTAAAACTATTCGAAACTGCTATAATCGGCTTTTGAAAATCGCCGTCTTTCATACCCGTTGCGCGCCACAGGGCCCGCGCACCTGCCATATTACGGCCATGGGTGGATGTTTTTGAACGATACTCAGGCATGATAGGGGGCTCCGTCACATTTTTCTGTGGCTTACAGATTACTTGCATTATATCACGATATTTGAAGGAGACTATAAGCAGTTCACACCATATTGTCGAGTTATATACGAAAAGGTTTTATACTAATCGTGCAATTTTATTTCATCATAAATGAGCAAATCTTGACATTATACATATGCTTTGTACTGATAGGGTCTTAGGTATAATTAGAGGCGTTTATGACCGATCATGACAAAATATCACAGGCGGATCAAAGCTTAAAAGAAATGCTGGGTGATGAACCCTATTACGGCGTCGTCAGTTTTCTACGCGCTAAGATTAGCGACACACCTATGGGGGCTGATTTTTGCGTCATGGGTATCCCCTATGACCTTGGCACGACGGGCAGGCCAGGTGCACGTTTTGGCCCCCGTGCCGTGCGCGAACAATCACTAACACTGGCAGAATTTGAAGGGGAGCTCTGGCCGTGGGATTATAAAATCACTGACTGCTATGATGTGCGCGACATTGGCGATATATCTGGTTTTACGGCCTATCCTGATCGCTTAAGTCCGCTCGTCGAAGCAGCTGCCAGTAAAATCATTGATGCGGGTGCACGGTTATTGTCTATCGGCGGTGATCATTTTATTAGTCTGCCACTATTGCGGGCGCACGCAAAAAAATATGGCCCACTTTCGCTAATTCATTTTGATGCCCATTCTGATACATGGGTAGACGACGACCTAAATCACGGCACAATGTTTTATCATGGCATAAAGGAAGGGCTGATTAACCCCGAAACATCGATCCAAATAGGGATGCGCACCCCAAACCCTGACACCCATGGTATAGAAATCATTGATGCCAATGAACTCGCAAATCTAAGCCCGCAGCAGACCG
>JABABO010000289.1 GCA_014238195.1 Kordiimonadaceae bacterium
GTTATCAGATAATCCACTGGGTCGGGGGCATCCACCTTGCCTGTGGCGTAACGTCTGACAATGCTTTTGGTGTGTGGTTTAGCGTGCTTTAACAAGCCCTTCACAATCATGCGGTCTATGGTGTTGTTTTCAACGTCGTCTCCCACGCTGCCAACAATCAGTTTCTGGATCATCGATTGGGGCATATTTCCGATGATGTTTTGGCCTGATGGTGTTTGTTTCATGATGAAGCTCCTTTGGTGTTTGGTGGTGTTGTTTTGTTTCTGATTTTATTGTTTCTGGGCCCCGTGTCGTAAAGTGACGGAGAGGGTGCACTTCGTGCTGCACGGGGCGGCGAAAAAAATGCCGTCATGCTGAATTTAGTTCAGCATCCATTTGGCTGCTCCGCCTGTTCATGTCTTAAAAGGGCAATGGACCCTGAACCAAGTTCAGGGTGACGGATGGGGTTCAAGGTGACGGAATTAGATGAATGCGCACGGGGCGACGGGTTGGGCTTTATTGCGATTTCACCAATTCAGGGTTGGAGCGCCTGACCTGATCGCTGTGCAGCCAATCTTCGGGGTTTAGGGTAACTTTGCCATGATAGACAATACCGCCATAATCGATCAAACGTTGAAAATAATCACGACCCGCTGCTACGGCCGAGTATATAGAATCATTAGGAAGAGTAAATTCAGGTTTATCCGAATTGTTACACGCCACCATATGTAGATAATAGGATATATAAAGCTTACCTGATGGGGTTTGATCATGATCTGCGACCGGTAAAATAGCCTCAATTTTCTCGCCCTTGGGAAAACGTTTGATAAATTCTTTCAACCGAGGCATATCTGCGATCGGGTACCATATAAAATGATCGCCACTTTCGGTCACGATTGTCAGATCATCGACAATTGGGACAGAAACACTTTTGTGCTTTTTAGGGTCATAGTCCATCACCTTACGCCATGCCTGATAAGGGAATTGGGTGTAGTTATAACAAAGGTCTTCCGCAAAAGGATTTTCAATTTCAAAACGCACATTCATATTGGTGGTCTTCGGATCAAAAACCAAAGTAAATTCCATAGATTGCAAAATAGGAATATCCTCAGGGATGTCGATACTGGATAGGGGCAGCGTAAAAAACAGCAGCCATATAAGTGCTAACACCTTTTGTGTTGGTAATATTTTTGCAATCCTAAAAATCACCAGCACTCCTTATGATCTACCTCGTTAATACCCGTATATGAGATGCTGACTTAAAAATCAGTCATATATACAGCCCGTACCACCACAAAATAGAGTGCACTTTAAAAACACCCCCTTTTTGACATAAATATCAATTCCAATTTTAGAATCAAACATGGCGCTTGGGCCTTCCATGTAGATAATAATCTCATCATTATGATATTGCCCAAGGATTTTATAAAACTTGGGCTTCAAAAGCTGCGCACAGTCATCAGGAATCGGAATAGACAGATTTTCATAGTCTATTGAAGCTTGCCAGTGGGCTAATTTCTTTTGTTGATCTGGTACTTGGCAGTTTTTTTTCTGCGGTAAAACTAATCGCAAGCTAAATTTTTTGTCCTGCTTAACATCATGAAAAGTATGTACAGACTGATTAGGCTGACA
>JABABO010000174.1 GCA_014238195.1 Kordiimonadaceae bacterium
ACTTATAGCCAAATGAGGGGATCAAAATTCACTGCATTTGGCTATAGCAAACACTGAGGTATAAAAGACAAGGACCCGCGGGTGCGAGTCCTTGATCTTAGTGTTGATCTTAGTGTCATTTTTTAGTTTAAAGCTTACGTTTAGATCGCTTCGCCAGTTGCGGCAGCAAATTCCGCTTCAGCGTTAGCGCGGGTATCTTGCGCCGCTGCCGCTTCATCAATAGCCGCTTGCGCTATGGCATCGCGGTTTTGCGCCTCGTGGCGCAAGCGGTTCATCACCGCACCAGTACCAGCAGGGATCAAGCGACCAACAATCACATTTTCCTTCAAGCCAACCAACTTATCCTTCTTACCAGCGACCGATGCTTCCGTTAAGACGCGCGTTGTTTCTTGGAAAGAAGCAGCTGAAATAAAGCTGCGTGTTTGCAGGCTGGCTTTCGTAATACCAAGCAAGATTGGATGCCCTTTTGCTGGCAAGCGGCCTTCTTCAACAAGTTTTTCGTTGGCAGCTTCATACTCTTCACGGTCCACTTGTTCACCCAGCAACATCGTACTGTCACCAGACGTTGTGATTTCTACTTTTTGCAGCATTTGACGCACAATCACTTCAATATGTTTATCGTTGATCCGCACACCTTGCAGACGGTAAACATCTTGAACTTCCTGGACCAGATAAGCAGCCAATGCTTCAACACCTAACACTTGCAAAATATCATGCGGTGCAGGGTTGCCATCAATCAGATATTCACCTTTCTGGATGAACTCACCTTCTTGGATCGTTACATGTTTGCCTTTCGGGACAAGGTATTCAACCGCTTCATTGTCCTCGTTCTCTTCACGGGGGCGAATAACAATGCGGCGCTTGTTCTTATAATCGCGACCAAATTCAACAATCCCATCAATATCAGCGATCACAGCATGATCTTTTGGACGGCGGGCTTCAAATAGTTCAGCCACACGGGGTAGACCCCCCGTAATATCTTTGGTTTTTGCTGCTTCCCGCGGGATACGCGCAATCACATCACCCGCAGAAACCGAAGCACCATCGTCAACGGATAGAATAGCATCCACAGACAGGAAGTAACGGGCTTCTGTCCCATTTGCCAGCTCGATCACATCATCCTTGTCATCACGCAGTGTAATGCGCGGACGCAGATCAGAACCCTTGGGCGCTGAACGCCAATCGGTCACAACCTTTGAAGCAATCCCTGTTCCTTCGTCGATCACTTCTTTAACAGAAATGCCTTCCACAAGATCAACAAAGCGGGCAATACCGCTTTGCTCAGTAATAATCGGAATAGTATAAGCGTCCCATTCTGCAAGCTTTTCGCCTTTAACGACATTATCACCTTCATCCTTGAATAAATGAGACCCATAAGCAAGACGATGTTTCGCGCGCTCCCTGCCCTCCTCGTCCAACACGATGACTTCAAGGTTTCGGCTCATAACAACTTTGCGGCCTCGGCTATCCACAACAACATTGCGGTTGATAATCTGTACTTTCCCGTCGGATGAACTTTCAATAGTTGATTCAGCGTTTACCTGTGCTGCGCCCCCAATATGGAATGTCCGCATTGTAAGCTGTGTGCCTGGCTCCCCAATCGATTGGGCTGCGATAACACCTACAGCTTCCCCCATATTCACAGGGGTCCCACGGGCAAGATCGCGTCCATAACAGCTACCGCAAACGCCGGCTTTTGTCTCGCAGGTCAAGACTGAGCGAATTTTCACCTCAGCCACACCCGCTGTCTCAATGGCATCTGATTTCACTTCATCAAGCAACGTGCCACCTTCAAAGATCACGTCACCAGTGATAGGGTGTTTGACATCAACAGCTAGGCTACGCCCCAATATCCGCTCGGACAGTGGAACAAGAATGTCGCCCCCTTCTGACACTTCTTCAATCGTGATGCCTCTTTCCGTGCCGCAGTCTTCGGTGATCACAACACAGTCCTGCGAAACATCAACCAAACGGCGGGTCAAATAACCAGAATTGGCAGTTTTAAGTGCTGTATCCGCAAGCCCCTTACGCGCACCGTGCGAACTGTTGAAATATTCTAAAACGCTCAGACCCTCTTTAAAGTTAGAGATAATCGGTGTTTCAATAATTTCACCAGATGGTTTGGCCATCAGGCCACGCATACCAGCAAGCTGCTTCATTTGTGCCGCACTACCACGCGCACCAGATGTCGCCATCATAAAGATCGAGTTTTGGTCAAGCTCGCGGCCATTATCGTCTTTGCGCTGTGCTTCCATTTCTTTCATCATGGCATCGGCCACTTTGTCCGAACACTGTGCCCACGCATCAACAACTTTGTTATATTTCTCGCCCTGAGTAATCAAACCATCTTGATATTGCTCTTCATATTCTTTTACAAAGCCGCGCGTTTCATCGACCAACGCTTCTTTGGCGCCCGGAATGATCATATCATCTTTACCGAACGAAATACCAGCCTTACAAGCACGGCGGAAACCTTCGCCCATGATCCCATCAGCAAACAAGACCGTGGTTTTTTGTCCGCAATGGCGATACACAACGTCGATCACTTCGGTGATCTCTTTTTTGGTGAGCTGACGGTTTATCAGACTGAACGGCACATTTCTGTGCTTCGGTAAATGCGAGGCTAAAATCATCCGCCCAGCTGTTGTTTCAACACGCTGCGTCAGATCATTGCCTGCACTGTCAACTGTATGCAGACGGGCTTGAATTTTTGAATGCAGCGTAATGGTATCACTATCCAGCGCAAACTGAATTTCATCCATTGTTGCAAAAGCTTTGCCTTCACCAATATCCCCTTCACGGATCATGGTCATATAATAGATACCAAGCACAATATCCTGCGATGGAACAATAATAGGTTTACCGTTTGCCGGGCTAAGAATATTGTTTGTTGACATCATCAACACCCGCGCTTCTAGCTGGGCTTCGATGCTGAGTGGCACGTGAACCGCCATTTGGTCACCGTCAAAGTCAGCATTAAAAGCCGCACACACAAGCGGGTGAAGCTGAATGGCTTTCCCCTCAATCAATACAGGTTCAAACGCCTGAATCCCAAGCCGGTGCAAGGTTGGTGCACGGTTGAGCATCACAGGGTGCTCGCGGATCACTTGATCCAGAATATCCCATACCTCGCGCCGTTCTTTTTCAACGAGCTTTTTCGCCGCCTTAATTGTTGTCGCGATACCCATTTTATCAAGGCGTGAATAGATAAACGGTTTAAATAGTTCTAGTGCCATTTTCTTAGGTAAGCCACACTGATGCAATTTCAGTTCAGGCCCCACAACGATCACAGACCGACCAGAATAATCAACCCGCTTACCCAGCAAGTTTTGACGGAAACGACCTTGCTTGCCTTTTAGCATATCAGAGAGTGATTTTAGTGGGCGCTTGTTAGCCCCAGTGATAGTGCGACCACGACGACCATTATCAAACAGGGCATCGACAGATTCCTGCAACATACGTTTTTCGTTACGGATGATAATATCAGGTGCACGAAGTTCGATCAGGCGTTTCAAACGATTGTTCCGATTAATCACACGGCGATACAGGTCATTCAGATCAGATGTTGCAAAACGGCCCCCATCAAGCGGAACAAGCGGACGCAGCTCAGGTGGGATGACAGGAACAACTTCCAAAATCATCCATTCAGGTTTATTCCCGCTTTCTAGAAACGCTTCAATCACTTTCAAACGCTTAACAATTTTCTTAGGTTTCAACTCAGATTTGGTTTCAGCTAGCTCTACATATAGCTTTGCGCGTTCCTCCTCAAGGTCTATCGACTGGAGAAGTTTGCGGATAGCTTCAGCGCCGATGCCTGCGGTAAAACTATCTTCGCCGTATTCGTCCTGAGCACGATAAAAATCCTCTTCGCTGAGAAGTTGGAACTGTCGCAACGCCGTTAAACCTGGCTCAATCACCACATAATATTCGAAATACAGCACACGCTCCAAGTCTTTCAACGTAATGTCAAGCAGCAAGCCAATCCGACTGGGTAAACTTTTCAGAAACCAAATATGTGCAACAGGTGACGCAAGATCAATATGACCCATGCGCTCACGTCGCACTTTTGATAATGTTACTTCCACGCCACATTTTTCGCAAATGATGCCGCGATATTTCATGCGTTTATATTTACCACACAGACATTCATAATCCTTCACAGGACCAAAAATTCGTGCACAAAACAAACCGTCTTTTTCTGGTTTGAATGTCCGATAGTTGATTGTCTCGGGTTTCTTAATCTCCCCAAACGACCAAGAGCGAATACGCTCCGGGGATGCGACCGAAATCTGAATTTGATCGAACGTTTCAGGTTTTTGGCCTGGGTTGAAGTATTTCATCACTTCCTGGTTCATGTCCGACAACTTTCTCTTTTTCCTGCGGGCTAGGCGTTAAACGCTGCCCTCGCTTTCAAAAATGACCAACCGTTCGGCTGGTGTGCTGCCCTAGATTACTAGGGACAGCAAACTCAACAATATAGTTTACTCAGCGCCCTGAATAAGTTCCACATTCAAGCAGAGTGACCGCATTTCCTTCACAAGAACATTGAAGGATTCGGGGATGCCCGCTTCAAATGTGTCATCCCCTTTAACAATGGCTTCGTATACTTTGGTACGACCCGCCACGTCATCAGATTTCACAGTGAGCATTTCTTGTAATGTATAGGCAGCGCCGTATGCTTGCAGTGCCCACACTTCCATTTCGCCAAAACGCTGTCCGCCGAACTGCGCTTTACCGCCCAGCGGCTGCTGAGTAACAAGGCTGTATGGCCCAATAGAGCGTGCGTGAATTTTATCATCAACTAAGTGATGCAATTTCAGCATATAAATATAGCCCACAGTGACTTTACGGTCGAATTTCTCGCCCGTGCGGCCATCATACATGTCCACCTGCCCCGAACGATCAAGACCTGCCATTTCAAGCAATTCGCAGATGTTCGCTTCAACAGCCCCATCAAAAACGGGAGTACCCATTGGCACGCCGTTTGTTAGATTGCCTGCGAGTTCAAGGATTTGATCATCGCTCAATTCTTCAACATCACTTGCAAACTGACTGTCCCCATAAATAGCCTTGAAACGGTGACGGAAGTCTTCCACTGCACCAATACCGTGCTGATAACTTTCCAGCATACCATCTATTTGACGACCAAGCCCACGTGAAGCCCAACCGAGGTGGGTTTCAAGAATTTGACCAACGTTCATGCGTGACGGAACACCCAGTGGGTTCAACACCACATCAACAGGGGTTCCATCTTCAAGGTGAGGCATATCTTCTTGTGGAAGAATACGTGAAATCACCCCTTTATTACCATGACGACCAGCCATTTTATCACCTGGCTGAAGCTTGCGTTTTACCGCAACAAAAACTTTGACCATCTTCAAAACGCCTGGCAGCAACTCGTCGCCCCTTTGCAGTTTTTCGATTTTCTCATCAAAACGTTTTTGTAGTTGGGATTTGCTCTCATCAAACTGACCACGTAATGCTTCAATGTCATTCATCGCTGCATCATCATCAATCGCTAGGTCCCACCATTTAATTTTCGGAAAATCATCTAGGGCCTCTGCTGTTATCACAGTGCCTTTTTTCATTTCCTGGGTCCCAGAAGTGACTTGTCTACCGTCAAGAAGTGGACGTAAACGACCATAGATATTGCGTTCTAGAATCACGCGCTCATCTTCACGGTCTTTTGTCAGACGATCAATTTCTTCACGTTCAATCGTCAACGCGCGTTCGTCTTTATCAACACCGTGGCGGTTAAACACACGCACTTCAACAACTGTACCCGCGACCCCAGGCGGCAAGCGCATTGAAGTATCACGTACATCCGATGCCTTTTCACCAAAAATCGCCCGCAAAAGTTTTTCTTCTGGGGTCATGGGGCTTTCGCCTTTTGGTGTGATTTTACCGACCAGAATATCACCTGGGTGTACTTCAGCACCAATATAAACGATACCAGCCTCGTCCAAGCTTTTCAGGCCTTCTTCACCGACGTTTGGAATATCCCGAGTAATTTCTTCAGGGCCAAGCTTCGTATCACGGGCCATGACCTCAAACTCTTCGATATGGATAGAAGTAAAGACATCTTCCTTCACAATCCGTTCAGAAATCAGGATGCTATCCTCGAAGTTATAGCCATTCCAAGGCATGAATGCGACCAGCGCGTTACGACCAAGTGCAAGCTCCCCTAGGTCTGTGCTTGGGCCATCACAAATGATATCGCCTTTAGCAATCAAGTCACCAACTTTGACAAGCGGGCGCTGATTAATGCAGGTATTTTGGTTACTGCGTTGGAATTTCTGCAATGTATAAATATCAACACCAGATTTTCCAGGGTCCACCTCTTCTGTTGCGCGAATGACAACACGGGTTGCGTCAACTTGCTCAACCACACCTGTTCGACGCGCAGCAATTGATGCACCACTATCACTGGCGACGACTTTTTCCATGCCCGTGCCCACAAACGGGGCTTCCGCACGCACAAGCGGTACCGCTTGGCGCTGCATGTTTGACCCCATAAGCGCACGGTTGGCATCATCATTTTCCAAAAATGGAATAAGCGATGCCGCAACAGACACAAGCTGTTTCGGCGATACATCCATCAAGGTGATATTATCTTTCGTCGCCATGATATAGTCACCATTTTCGCGGCATGATACCAAATCATTGACAAAGCTACCATCGGGGTTCAAGGCAGCATTCGCCTGCGCTACAGTGTATTTACCTTCTTCCATCGCTGAAAGATAAACAACTTCTTTGGTAACCTTACCATCCTTAATCAGGCGATACGGGCTTTCGATGAAGCCATATTTGTTAACTTGCGCATATGTGGCAAGCGAATTGATCAAACCAATATTTGGCCCTTCTGGTGTTTCAATCGGGCAAATCCGACCATAATGCGTTGGGTGTACATCCCGCACTTCAAAACCCGCACGTTCGCGTGTTAAGCCACCTGGACCAAGCGCTGACATGCGCCGTTTGTGCGTAATTTCTGACAGTGGGTTCGTTTGGTCCATAAACTGAGAAAGCTGGCTAGAGCCAAAAAATTCACGGACAGACGCAACGACAGGTTTCGCATTAATCAGATCATGCGGCATCACTGTGTCAATATCCACGCTAGACATACGTTCACGGATAGCCCGTTCCATACGGAGTAAACCAATGCGATATTGATTTTCCATCAATTCCCCGACAGACCGCACGCGGCGATTGCCCAAATGATCAATATCATCAATTTCACCGCGACCATCTTTTAGGTTCACAAGAGTTTTCACGGTCGTCAAAATATCTTCTTTGCGCAAAGTGCCGATGGTGTCTTCACATTCAACATTTAAACGCATATTCATTTTCACACGACCAACGTCTGACAAGTCATAACGCTCTGGATCAAAAAACAACCCATAAAACAACGCATCAGCGGTTTCTTTAGTAGGCGGTTCACCCGGCCTCATAACTTTATAAATTTCAGCGAGCGCCCCATCTTGGCATTCTACTTTATCCGCTTTCAATGTATTGCGGATATAAGGCCCAACAGACACATGATCGATATCCAAGACTTTTATTTCGTCAAAGCCCGCAGCCGAAATTGCTTCTAAAATTTCCTCTGAAATTTCATCGCCTGCTTCAACATAAATCGCACCAGAATTTTCGTCAATCATATCAACTGCGGCAAATTTGCCAACAATTTGCTCCTCTGGCACCAAAATACCTTCAACACCGTCTTTTTCTAATTTCTTGGCAAGACGCGGCGTTACTTTTTTGCCAGCTTCGACAACAATTTCACCACTAGCGGCATCAACAAGATCAAACGTAGGCTTTTGACCCCGCCAATTGTCGGGGCGGAATGGAACACGCCAACCGCCTTCAGCGCGTGTGAAGGCATCATGGTCGTAAAAATAATCAAGAATATCTTCATCACTCAGACCAAGCGAATATAATAATGTTGTCGCTGGTAGTTTACGGCGGCGGTCAATGCGCACATTCACAATATCTTTGGCATCAAATTCAAAATCAAGCCA
>JABABO010000110.1 GCA_014238195.1 Kordiimonadaceae bacterium
CGGTTCGACTTATCAATAAATAATGAAATCATTATTCATTGGTCTCGCTTTTGTTACGGTTCGACTTATCAATAAATAATGAAATCATTATTCATTGGTCTCGCTATACATTAGCATCACAATAAGGGGACCATATTTTTAGTATATGCTATTGACATATACAAGGTGAGATTATGCAAAAAGCTACCATATTTAAAAACAATACGGCACAAGCTGTAAGGCTTCCTAAACGAGTATCATTTGCTGACGGCGTAAAAACTGTTGATGTAATTTCTATGGGAAAGGGATTATTGCTGGTTCCTTCAGAAAACAGTTGGGATCAATGGTTTGATTTCCTACCCAACACTTCAGAGTTTATGATTGAGCGAGAACAACCCTCAGAACAAGGCAGAAAATTATTTTAGGGAATTGTTTTAATGCTGAAGTATATGCTGGATACCAATATTGTTAGCTATGCCATTAGGAATAAGCCTTTAAAGGTAAGAACTGCCTTTAAACTTTATCACGGCCATATGTGTATATCGTCTATCACTTTTATGGAATTAATTTATGGCGCTGAGAAGCACCCTACCCCAGAAAAAATGTATTCAGTTGTTGAAACAATGATCGCTAGATTAGACGTCTTGCATTTTGAAAATGAGGCTGCGATTCATACAGGGCAAATAAGAGCTGAATTATCAAAATTAGGCACGCCTATTGGCCCATACGATCAAATGATAGCGGGTCACGCGAGGTCTAAAGGTCTCATTTTAGTAACACATAACACAAAAGACTTTGACAGAGTATCAGGACTAAGACTTGATAATTGGGCATAACATTAAGGGGCCATTTTGTTGTGGTCAACAAAATGGTTAGTCAGCACGTCTTTGATGGATGAAAAACTCTGTTGCTTTTCTATTTAGAAGGTCTTCTACACCAGCGTAGGCGGCGGTGGTTTTTGGGTCCTTCCAGTTCATAGTTTCAAGCAGATCGAGATCGCTTGCCCCTGAAGCTTTAAGGTCTTTTGTTAGTCCTACGCGTGTTGAGTGACCAGATAACTTTTGAATTGTTGGGTATCGATATCCTGCGGCCCAGGCTAACTGTTTTAGAATGATATTGATGGATTGTGATGACAATCTCTGCCCAGTTTGGCCCATTGGATCAAAATCGGGTAACTCCTGACCTGGGGACGTCTGTGGTAATTTTTTATACCAGATATTATAATGTTCATGTGATATTACCCCTCCAACTGCGCGTAAATTAATAAAAACAGGCCCAAATAAGTGACTAACCGTATTTGCAGTCATACGTTCCATGACAGCATGTTTCCAGTCTTTAAAAGCCGTTACAGATTGAGGGGAACCAATCCGGTATGTCCCAATGCCTCGTTCGGTTTTTTCCTTAGGAACAAGAACTTTTAATAATCGCGATATCGGGCCTGAGCCATCATCGGAACCATCAGGATCAACGTGCTGATATTCGATTATTTCAAGGTGTTGATAGTCAATTCCAACAAGTTCCGCACGTCTAAGCCCTGTATCATAAGCCAGAGAGAGCAGAAGCTTATCTCTGGCCTGTTGTAATGGGATTTGACGTCTATAGTCCTCACATGCCTTAAAAAGCCTCTGAAGGCTCACAAAAGGCACATCATCTTTTAAAATTTGCCCACCATCTTCAAAATGACCACCATCTTCAAAATGAATAGAGCTGTGGGGCTTTAATCGGATTGGTAAGGCTTGCCTTTTGGCATGAATATCATGCGTTGCTTTGCCTTTTAAAAACAAAGATATTTTATAATCACCACATGGATTTGGCAATTCATGAATATCATGTAGTTTTTTAATGCTGTTGCAGTAGCGCTTAAGGGTTTGGCTCGTTTTGCTTTGGTGGTCTACCAGAAACATAAGAACGGTTTTGCTGCTGGCGGGTAAAAACATGTACCTATATTTTTGGCAAAAATGGAAAAAACCTTTTATGTCAGATTGGAACGCCCGCCAGCTATTATCTGGCATTGAATATTCAATGTGAGAAAGGTTTTCAATTAACATTTCTGGTGAAATGGGCGTAATGAGGTTATCGTCACCTTTGTGTGATCCAATCAAAGGGTGACTAATATTACTGCGCGCAATAACGTGAAAAAGTGAAGATTTAGTAGGCATTAATTTGACGTTTCCTCCTGTGTTTTATAGCGAGATCAATAAATAATGATTTCATTATTTATTGATAAGTCGAACCGAAACAATTGGCTATAGTTACGAAAAATCTACTTTTACGCACCCTAAAATATGGGGGGTTACCATTTCGTTAGCCATAATTTAGCGATTTCTTCGTGCCATTTGATTAGGTTATCACTGAGACGATTAATGAATTCGTCATTCATATTGGCATCTAAGGCTTTGGCTCTAACCCGTTTGACGCGGTTAGGAAATGCATCATACATGCTATCCAGAACGCCCATGGTATTACCGACATGCATCTGTGCACGCGCAGCTAATCGCTCCCAATGAAAACTGGCCTTGATCACTGGACTTACGCCATGCTGTTTCATCTTCACGCAAGGTACGAAGGCGTTCTTCAATGTCTTTGGTGGTTAGCATGTCATAACCCATCTCAGTATAGGGATGATCTGTGCAGATTTGTAGTGCGCCCGGACAATCCTTTCCTATGTGAGCCAGCAGTGAGAATGGGTTTTTGTATGAAACTTCAAACTGTCTGGCCCACCGTTTTTTTATTGCTTCGTTGTCCGGTAGCAGCCCATCAAAGAAATGGGTAACAACTGGCCCTTCGTGATAGGAGGCCGCAAGGGGGATTGATTTCGACAGAGGCAAGCCATTCTTTTGTTCAAGCCACTCGTCAGCATACCGAAACGCATGTCGCCCTGTATCCAGCTGAATGAGGTCACCAAGATAGTCATTATCCATGTATACGTACAGGCGGGTCATGACGGATCCTCTTCATCCGTTTGATCCAATGCTTGGCCGGGAACTCTAAACCCTCCCGAGCCTATAAGGCCATGAGCTATCGTGTCTCTGAGGGTTTTAGCGTGCTTTTGTTCCGCAATTTCATCGTTTATGGCTGATGTTAGATTTATCTCAAGAACACGCAAACACTTCAGTACACGCCCCATTTCAGCACGGCTCTTGCCATTCTCAATCTCTGACACCCAGCGTTGACTAGTGCCAAGTTGATCTGCCAACTGCGACTGTGACCAGCCCTTTTGCTGGCGTGTCATTCGGATCACTTGGCCCATATCTATAACGGATTTTATCTGCATCGCTTCACCTATTACCATTTGGTAATACTGAGTATAAACTACCGTTCGGTAATATGTCAATGACATTACTGATTGGTAATGTTTGTAACGTTCCATGATATAGCGCGACGGTAATCCCCTCGTAAATTAAAGGTATATGAGAGTAGAATTTTCTCGTACCTAAAACACAGGAGATTTTACAATGAAGCAGTCACGTTATTCAGACAGTCAGATTGACCAGCCTCAACAATTATTATTGGGGTTGCTATCATAAAATCCTTATTATCTTTCACTTTGCGTAATTTACTTGAATTAATTTTACGAATATGACCATATACACATCAAATAAGATGCTTTTGTCGAATATTTAGTTGAGAATACTAATGGTACTGACCCATAACAGAATATCACCTGCGCTAAAAGTGATGTCTTCAAATGACATAGCTTGGGACAAAGAGCATGATGTTCTAGTGGTTGGCTTTGGTGGTGCTGGTGTGACAGCTGCATTGCAAGCGAGTGATAAGGGAGCTGATGTAGCTGTAATTGATCGCTTTGAAGGCGGCGGTGCCACGGCTATCTGTGGCAATGTTGTTTATGCAGGCGGCGGCACTTCCATACAGCGTGAAGCAGGTGTCGATGATACAGTTGATGATATGTTTGCCTATCTACGGCAGGAAACTCAGGGTATTGTCAAAGGCTCAACTCTTAGAAAGTTTTGCCATGATAGTGCGGATAATCTGGAGTGGCTGATGCAAAAAGGTGTTCGATTTAACAGTCGTTGTACTTTAGAAAAAACAAGTTACCCCAAAAGCAAATATTACCTGTATCATTCAGGGTCGGAAACAAACCCTAAATTCACCAAATTAGCCAAACCCGCCCCGCGTGGACATATCGCCTATAATGGGTGGCGATTACGCGCGACAGGAAACCCTGATTTTTACAAACCCTTAAAAGACGCTGCTTTTAATCAGGGAATTAGGGCTTATTTCCAAAGCGAAGTGCAACAGTTGATCGTTGATGACCACAACCGAGTAATTGGTGTTAAAGTACAACAAATCCCGAAAGGCTCGGCTGAAGCGAGGGCCCACGCAAAATGGTCTGCTCTTGCTACAAAATGGCACATGTACGCCCCTGCAAAAGCACAAAAATACCGAGCGAAGGCCCTGCTAATTGAACAAGAACATAGCCAAACTTTAAAAATACAAGCCCGAAATGGAGTAATTTTATCTTCGGGTGGTTTCATCATGAACCGCGACATGGTGAAGCAATTTGCACCACTATATACAAAAGGCATGTCACTAGGGACCACAGGCTGTAATGGTAGCGGCATTGCACTAGGGCATTCTGTAGGGGGCAAGCTATACAATATGGACCGTATTACAGCATGGCGCTTTATAAATCCCCCTTTGGCCTGGGCGAAAGGCATGCTGATCGGGGGCGATGGCAAGCGATTTACTGACGAGACACTATATGGTGCTGCCATTGGCGATGCTATGTGTTTAAAATCAAGCGGGAAAGCCACTCTGATAATTAATAGGACATTATTCAGAGAAGCTTTAAGTCAAATTTTACCAGGCCGTGCTCGTGGATTTCAAATCATACCTGCTCTATTGAACATGTTGTTCAATTCAGTCAAAGCTAAAACAATTACTGCATTAGCCACCAAATTGAAGGTGGATACTGTGGCTTTAAAAGAATCCCTTTCAGCTTATAATCATGCTGCCAATGGTCTAAGCGCGGACGAACATGGTAAACCACACGATATCATGCAGAATATGGAAGTGGGGCCTTACTATGCCATGGATGTGTCTTTAGATAGCAAATTATTTCCTTGCCCGACATTAACGCTCGGTGGGTTACGGGTAAATGAAGAAAGTGGATTAGTTCAAAACGAAGACGGCCATAACATCAAAGGTTTATACGCTGCTGGAAGAACAGCAATAGGTATCGCCTCAAATTCATATGTGAGCGGGTTATCACTCGCTGACTGTGTATTTTCCGGTAGACGCGCTGGTGCGCACGCGGCTCAACAAAATAGGATAGATTTATGACACGACTAAAAGATAAAATAGCCATCGTCACTGGTGCGGCACAAGGGATGGGAGCAGCCATTGCGGAAAATTTTGTCAAAGAAGGCGCCCATGTCATTATTTGTGACATCCTAGAGAAAAAAGGCGAAGCTTTAGCAACTGAACTAGGTGAACAAGCAACATTTGCTCGGCTGGATGTATCAAGCGAAGAAAATTGGCACTCTGTTGTTACTAATATTATAGGGCGACACGGTAAAATAGATATTCTTGTGAATAATGCAGGTATTCTACGTTTCCATAAATCAGAAGATACAAGTGTTGAGCTGTTTCAACAAATATTAAATATCAACCTAGTGGGTGCCCATATTGGCATTGTATCAGTAGTACCCCACATGAAAAAGGCTGGCCAAGGGTCCATTATCAACATGTCTTCGGCTGATGGCCTTGACGGCGCTAATGGACTTAGTGCTTATGGCGCATCTAAGTGGGGACTGCGAGGTCTTACCAAGGTAACGGCTCTGGAATTTGGTCCGCACAATATTCGAGTGAACTCCATCCATCCAGGTGGCATTAATACTGCTATGGTAAACCCTCAAGGGGTGCCCTCAGAATATATCAACCAAGGCTTTAAAATCTATCCGGCGCAGCGTGTGGGTGAAGTGGACGAAGTGGCCTCAGCGGCGGTTTATCTCGCCAGTGATGAAAGTACTTATTGTATGGGATCAGAAATCGCCGTTGATGGCGGTATGACGGCGGGGCATTATTATATGACTATGCCTGGCGCACCAGAAATATAGCGAGATCAATAAATAATGAGACCATTATTTATTGATAAGTCGAACCGTAATTAAAGCGAGACCAATAAATAATGATCTCATTATTCGCAAAGTTCCTTGGGATAAGTCGAACCGACACCAAGACTTATAGCCAAATAAGGTGATCCATATTCACCGCAATTGGCTATAGATTAAAAATTTTCAAAAGAGGGAAGAACCAAAATGAAATGGGTTAAAAGAGTAGGTCTAGTCGTTTTAGTGGCAATGATTGGAGGAGCAGCATACGTTTACAATCGTGTATCACCGCCGTCATTGCCTGATCCATCTAATGCCGTAGAAAATCTAGCGAATGGCCCAACAGGCCGTGTGACTATCAAGTCAAAATCACCATACAACATGAGTGTCCTTCTTAATCATCTGGAGGCCGCACCAGATATTGCACTTCCTGTGGACATCACGTTACCAACTGGTGCAAGTGCAGAAAAGCCCGTACCTGCTATGGTTATTATTCATGGCTCTGGCGGTATCGCTGAAGGGCGAGAAAAAGAATATGCCAAATTCTTGGCTGTTAATGGTATCGCCTCGCTGGTAATGCATTATTACGATGCTCGCGGCGTTGATCTGGACGCCCATTACATGAGCAAGGTAATGTCAACAACGGAAGTAGACCTAATTGTCGATGCCTATGCCAGCTTAAAAGCTTTGGGCACGCACCCAGCCATTGATGCGGCACGTATTGGCGTTATGGGCTTTTCTTACGGCGGTATGGCAACACGCTACACCATTAATAAACAAATGAAAGATTTGCTTGCGCCTGATGCCCTGCCTTTCGCAGCGCATATTGATTTGTATGGACCCTGCCATCAAAGCTTGATCACCCCTAAAACGACAGGGGCTGCTTATTTAAGCTTACGCGGTAAAAAAGACGCCTCTATTGATCATAAGGTATGTGCAGATGTGGAAGCAATATTGAGCGAAAACGGCGCCAAGGTACAAACCCATATTTATGAAACCGCTGGTCATGCTTGGGAGAGCACACGAACTCGCAAACTATATGAAGATGCGCCCTATGTCGTCGGGGATTGTCGCTTCGGTTACACAAAAGAGGGTCAAGCTACCATCAATGGTTACGCTGACGATGGCGCTGAGCCTGCCATTGATGCATCACGTACAACACGCGCTTTTAAACGCGTTGGTATCCAAGTCTCAGCCAGTCACTGTATTAAATATGGCTATATAATGGGTGAAGATATTCAAACACGTGATGATGCTTACAAACGCATTATCAACTTCCTGCAGGAAAGCTTCTCAATGAATCTCTCGGGTTAAAGCGCTCCAGATTCTCAGAATTTTATAATGCGACCAGTCCTGTATATTTCCAGTCCTGTATATTTCCAGTTCTGTATATTTTCAGTTCTGACTATTTAATGGGGATGGCTTCAATATAGCCAATTGTGGTGAATATTGATCCCCTTATTTGGCTATAAGTGTTTGTGTCGGTTCGACTTATCCCAAGAGACATAGCGAATAATGACCTCATTATTTATTGGTCTCGCTATAGCTGAAATAGAAAAATCTGTAAGTGAATGAAGTGTGGAGGGGGTGTACCCTCTTACACTTCAAAATCTTTATTTTGGTTGGCCCGTTATTACACAGTGTACCCCTTGTGGCGTATCCATAACTCCTACACATAAATTACAGTTTGTACAGGCTGATATAGTTTCAATACCGTTCTTATATTTATTCAAAAGATCAGGGTCATGCAATAATGGCCGGCCCATGGCGACAGCTTCAAATCCATCATTCAAGGCTTTCTTAATATTATCCACTGTGCGCACCCCACCTAGATAAACCAATGGCATCTGCACTGCTTTACGAATCTTTAAAGCATGGTCGCGAAAATAGTTTTCTTCAAAGGGCATATCCTTAAATATTTTAGACCCTCCTACTTTGAGCATCAGCTTATGGATAGGATTTTTTTCTGCCTTAATCATTTCTTGTAGGGGGCTGTCACCTCGGAATAGATACATTGGGGTTTTGGACACAAAGCCGCCAGACATAACAAGAGCATTCACCCCTGCTTTTTCCAATGCTTGAGCGATAAGAATAGCTTCATCGATTTTCAGCCCTGCTCGAAAACCGTCGGATAAATTAGTTTTAACAAGTATAGGAAAATCATCACCAACGGCATTTCGTACAGATTTTACAATGCGCAGAGGTAAGCGTAAACGGTTATCAAGAATGCCTCCATAGTCATCCGTACGCTTGTTTGTGGCCGGGCTTAAAAACTGAGACAACATATATCCGTGGCCCATATGAATTTCCACAGCATCAAACCCTGCTTTTTTAGCAATGGCCGCCGCAGAACCATAATCATCAACAATTTTATCAATATCACTATGATTAAGTGGTACCATAACTGGATAACCTGATAGCATACCATAGCTATTCACGCCCCCCGATGGTCCTTTGGTCACCCACGTAGATCGCCCTGATGCACGTGTGAAACCACCAGCATGAGCAAGTTGAATGGAAGCCGCGGCACCAGCACCATGAATTGCGTCGGTTAACTTGGTTAAAGTAGGGACAGAGTCTTCTTCCAATAAAATTTGATCATTAAAAGTACGTGCGTCAGGAGATACCGCACCGTAGGCAACAGTGGAAAGCCCAACGCCTCCTTCGGCATGACGCTTATGAAAATTGATCAGCTCGTCACTAATGACCCCGTTTTTACATAAGCCCTCAAAGGTTGCTGTTTTAATGATTCTGTTTCGCAGAGTTAACCCCGCCAATTTCCATGTTTCAAATGCTTTCATCATCTTTCCTTTAAACTATAGCCAATTGCGGTGAATATTGATCCCC
>JABABO010000169.1 GCA_014238195.1 Kordiimonadaceae bacterium
CTAACATGGCACATTACTTAGGGGGCAGGACTGTTATGTTCAAGGCTTTTATTGAGATTTTTATGAAAATTTCCCAATATCTAAAATAAATGATCAAAACTGGCTGCAAGTTGAATGTTCGCAGCCAGTTTAAACGTCATTACAGGCTTAAAAGGATAAGGATTTATCAGCGATCACAGTCGCCAAGTTCGCACGAGCTTGTGGATCCTTGCCTTCGGTTAGCCAGTCACGCCCAATATTTTGCCATTCTGACAACATACCATCACCCGTTAAAGCACCAATATAATCATCATCGACAATCATATACTGGTTTTTAAAGGGCAATAAATAACCACCATGATCCTGGCGAATAGCCTTGGCTTCGATATAATCAGCAGACCAAATGTTCCAAAACACATGGCAACGATTTGGGTATAAGAATGCATTAAAATCAGGGATGTGCCCTTCTGTGCATTCGAAAGTGGTTTTTAGCTGCGCCCAACTTTGAAAACCCAAAGTACGCGCCAAAGCCTTAAAGGCATATGTGCGCTTTATGGGCGCACTAAGGGCAATATCCGTATTGTATTTTTGAAGGAGTGCCAGCGCTTCTTGCTCGCCGTCTAAAGCCCTGTTTGCCAGAATCCGCGATTTATTTTTTAAGTGGTGAATAAAGCCACCACCATGTTTGCATGTCATAACGAAATTCCTCTGATTTGGACATGCCGCTCCCAATACGTCCTGAAGAACCGTCGCTTATGCTTTGGTCACTTGTTATAAATGTGGGTGATACGACTTTCGGCGGCTTGGCAGATGTCAAAGTTTGGCAAGCCAAGGATCAAGGCATCCCATGCACCTTGGTCGCTTTTATAGGCCAGCTTTTTACAGACGTCAACTCAGATAAAATATCAGCTTTTCTTAGGCTGCATTCCGTGGCAAGGTCATTTTGTCTAACAAATTAGAAAGGCTTTGTATGACTGAAAAGACGCTGTGGGTAGCAATCATCGGTGCGGGGCCTGCTGGCTATTATACAGCAGAAGCGCTTACGAAACATAATGACAAAGCTTTGGTAAAAGTTCGCGTCGATATCATGGATTGCTTACCCACCCCATTTGGCTTAATCCGTGCGGGTGTAGCCCCCGATCACCAAAGTATTAAAAATGTCACCCGCCGCTACGAAAACACCAATTTACGCGATGACGTGCGTTTTGTCGGCAATATAGCCTTAGGCCGTGATATTTCGGTACAAGAAGTATCTGAACTGTATGATGCTGTTGTGCTAGCAACTGGTGCTGCAAAGGACCGTCCGCTTGGTGTGGGGGGCGAATCCTTAAACGGTGTGATCGGTTCTGGTGCGTTTGTCAGCTGGTATAATAGCCACCCAGATTTCAGGGACCTAGCCCCCGACTTAACAGTGCCTGCTGTCACTGTTATTGGTAACGGTAATGTCGCAGTGGATGTGGCCCGGGTTCTAGCTAAAACGGCCCATGAAATGGAAACAAGTGACCTTGCAGGTCACGCTGCTAGAGCCATTCACAGTTCCCCCATCCGTGATATTTATATCGTTGGCCGCCGTGGTCCCTTGGAAGCGAGCTTTACCCCAAAAGAAATGGGCGAATTTAACGAACTTGAAAACTGTATCGCCCTAGTCAATCCTGATCATTTGCCTGATGAAAATGATGCCGCAATCATGGACGCACTCACAGGCCAACAAAAGAAGAACATGGTTCATCTGCGCAAGATGGCCGAAAACAGACCTGAGCAAAAGCCCGTAAGGCTGCATTTGATGTTTTATCATCGCCCTGTCAAAATTTTAGGGGAGCAGCGCGTCTGCGGTATCCAACTAGAAAAAACCCGTGTAGAGTCTAATGGCAAGTGCATCGGAACAGGTAAAATTGAAACACTCCCTACTGGGCTGGTCGTCCCCTGTATTGGCTACAAAACAAGCCCGATCCCTGACATCCCCTATGATGACCAAGCAGGCCGTTTTACCAATGAGGATGGTTTTATTGCCCCAGGCCTTTACTGTGTGGGTTGGGCGCGGCGGGGGCCATCGGGGACCATCGGCACCAACAAACCAGACGGTATAGGCATTGCGGCAAAAATACTGACTTCTGTGACGGCAAGCGGTAAGCAAGGCCGCATTGGATTAGATGCACTTGCCGCAGAGCGCGGCCTAAAGCTGGTAACGTTTCAGGACTGGAAAAAAATCGAAGCAGCCGAGATTGCCGCAGCATCAGGTGACCATCCCCGCGCTAAGTTTTCCAGTGTTGACGATATGGTTGAGGTGGTTAGTTAGTCTTCGTCGTAAATAGCTTTACTCTCGCGCTCAGACCTGAAGCTGGCTCATCATACGGGTGATGGAAACACCGATCTTGTCACCAACGATCATAATCTCCCCACGTGCTACAAGTTCGTTATTGGCGTAAACCCAGCATTCATCCTCGTGCTTAGCATCAAGGTCGATCACAGCCCCCCGCCCCATTTTCAAAAGTTGACGAACTGGCATATGCGTGCGACCAAGAACCACTGTCAGTTCAACGGATACTCTCTCAAACGCTTCCAAGTTTTTCTCCTGACATTGGTGCACATTGTATTGACTGTCTTACAAAATATAGGCAACAGGGTTACTATTGTCTTAACTGAGTGATCATTTCTAAAGGTGGTGAGACCTTTTTAATGCGAATAAGCTTGGCAGGTCATTTATGTTTGAGTACATATGTCCTATGAAAACCACACAGAAAAACCAGCTGCTGAGCACGCAAGAGCACCCCTTAGAATGGAAAATCAGTGATACACTGATAAGCTACCCCGATGCTTTACGGGCTATGGAAGACCGTGTTGCCGCAATCTATGCAGGCCGTGCAGGCGAATTAGTATGGTTGCTGGAG
>JABABO010000030.1 GCA_014238195.1 Kordiimonadaceae bacterium
GGACAAATCCATTGCTGCCATCAAGGGCAGACAGTTCTATTACATTGTTAAAGCCGCCCGCAGCCCCACACACCACATAGCTTTCACCTGCACCAGTGTTAGCGCCAGGAGCCCCAATGATGATGTCGCCGTAACCATCACCGTTCACGTCCCCAGCGCTGGCGACAGACCATCCGCTATTATCATTCGTACTGTTTCCATTAAGGACAAAGCCATTGCTGCCATTCAGATTGGAAAGCTCGTAGGACGCTTCAAAGCCTGTGATCGTAGTTTCTGCGGTGCGGTCGGTCACAGTTATTGTTGCGCTTAGGGTATCGGTATTGCTGCCGCCATCGGTAGCCTGTACCGTTAATTTATAAACATTATCGGGGTCAGCATCTGCGGGGTTTTCAAAATCTGGTGCGCTGGCAAAACTGATCTCGCCTGTCGCTGTGTCAATGGTGAACAGGGCTTGATCATCGCCGCCCGTGATGCTGTAGGTGATGCTATCATCCGCCAGACCACCGTTTAAACTACCTTGTACGTTAAGAACGACACCAGTTGTGTTTTCTTCCACGGATACGGTGTGCAAATTATTAAAGGTTATTGTCATGGTTTTCGTTCACTTCTGCTTTATAGCTCGTTTTAACGGCGAATTGCCTATTGGATGCTCAACATAAACACATATTGTCAAAAGTTTAAAATCATTCAATATAACTCTACTATATATTTTATTATTCTTGATGTTAATTTACGAGTCCCCAAAATTATCCTTAAAACCTAGCATGGTTATTAGGATTTATAAACTAGAAATTTTGGCGAATAAACGGTATAGAGCAATATCATAAGCAATCACGGAATGAACGGGATAAGGGAGTTTTTTATGCGCTTTGTTGTTGCTTGGCATAATTCACAATGAAGGCTTCAAATTCATCGGGGGGAAGCGGCCGCGAAATATGATAGCCCTGCGCAATATTACAGTTTTGTTCCTTTAAGTATATAAGGGATTCGATATCCTCAACGCCTTCTGCTGTGACACTAAGGCCTAGATTGTGTGCTAAATCAATCGTTGATTTTACAAGAATTTGATCAGCTTCGCTGCTGGCAAGTTTTAGAACAAATGCTTTATCGATTTTTAGTTCTTGCACAGGCAGTTTCTTTAAGTAAGCAAGCGAGCTATAGCCAGTGCCATAGTCATCAATACTAAGCATAATATCCATCGATGAAAGTTCTTCTAATGTCTGAAGTGCTTGATCCATATCATCCATCACAGCACTTTCAGTGACTTCCAAACAGATACGGCTAGCAGGTAGTTTATGTTCACGCAGTAACATTTGCACCAGTGTGGGTAAATGTTCGTTTTGCAGATCTCTGGTCGATAGGTTAATTGATAATTTTAGATTTAAGTTTTTTAGGGACCAATCAGACGCTTGACGAATTGTCTCTCCGAGTATCCAGCTTGTCAGCTGTGTGATTTCACCAAGCCGTTCGGTCATTGGAATGAAAATTTCTGGTGATACAAAGCCATGCTTGGGGCTGACCCAGCGTATTAAAGCTTCGGCACCGATGATTGTATTGCTGCTGATGTCAAGCTTTGGTTGATACGCAAAATGCACATGACCATTTTTAATATCTTCTCGCAGGTCGCTCATCAAAGATAAATGCTGCTCTTGCGTTGACTGTATATCGCAATCATAAACGATGTAACGTTTGTTAGAGGCCCGCGCTAGATCAATCGCTGAATAAGCATTCAACATTAAATCCGCAGTTTTTTCATGCGTCATTGATTGTCCAGCAATACCATATAGTAAGCGAACATCAATATTTATGTCTTGTAGCATAAAGGGGGCTTCAAACCCTTTGAACAGGTCAGGCAAAAGTTTCGTAGCTTGATCTTGGTCTTTTAAAATAAAGCAAACGCTGTCGGTCGATAAACGAGCAACTTTCTCACCAGTTAAATATGCAAGCCGTTCAGCGACCCGTCTGATGAGATCAGTGACATTTTTGTGACTTAAGATGATTCTGAGCGATTGCAGCTCTTGCAGTTCTGCGACAACGACACAAAGATTGCCATTACTAGACAAGGCCTTGTCTGTTATAGCTTCAAACATGATGCGGTTGGGCAGTCCCGTTTCGCTATCATGGTGGGAGCGGAACAATATTTCTTCTTCACGGTCTTTAACGGCAGTAACCATTTTGTTGAAACTACCAGCAAGAATTGTTGTTTCTTTAAATGCAAATGAACCGCCAATTTTACGGTAATCACCTTGCGAGATGTTCTCAGCAGCCCTAGCTAAGCGTGAAATGGGTTTGCTAACGCCGTCAGATATAAAATAGCTGCCAATGAATAGAATGATCACACCAAGCCCTGATATGAACGTTAGTACAAAATATACAGGGGTGTAAGGCGCTTCCAATATATCCATTGGGGTATAGAGGATAAGAATACGTTTATTGACATCTAAATTTAATGTCTCGCCCGGAAAGGGTGCATACCGAACCCTATAATCACGGCCCTTCATTTTTGTGATATTATCCTTTTTAAGGCCTGAGGACGCATTTAAATCTTGGGATAGAACAGAAGATATCAGCCCGTTACGCGTATCACTTAGGCCAGAAATCGTCCATTGATCATTGTGTTTGAACGCGAATGCTAGGTCCGTTGACATGGTAGATATGGTGTGAATTGTTGCGGCTTCCACAGTACCTAGCTCTTTACCCAAAGCGAGCCAGCCAACATGAATAGCACCTTGAATAGGCACAATGATCATTTCGTATAAGCGGGTTTTAGAATGAACATAAATAGCATTGGGTGGTGTATCTGAACCAAGCTGTTGAACTAGGTCTGATACTGATGCTGATGTCAGTGCAATGAAAGGGCCATTTTGGGCTTGATGGCTGACCTTGAGGTCTGGGGACAAAAGCATTGCAAGGTCACCTTGCCCGCGTTTAAGTATGGTTTCAAGTGCTGACTTAACGGTTGTGGAATTATCAGACCTGAGCGCTTCGTTTAGGCGAAAGTCTTGCGCCAGCAGTACGGTATTGTTACGTAAAACGTCAACTTGTGTATGGAAAAGGCGCTCAAAGACTTGATTAGTTGTGTTCAGACTTGTGTTGATCTGAGCATCAATGGCATTATTGTTTGTTAAATAGATAGCAAAATAGACGGCTGCTTGTACTATCGTGAAAAGCAGTAGCGATAAAATAAATATTGTTCTTCTAAGGCTAAATCGCTGTATCATGAATACTGCCCAAATGGTCGATTATTTTTTCATTCCTAAGTCGTGTCATTCTCACTTTTACTAACTGAGCGTTAATATTCTCTGAATGTGATGGGGTTTGGTATTCAGTTATCATAAATTTTGGGACTAGACTGACACGTTGAGGATAAGGACAGGGTCAAGCAAGGCTGGGCGGACAGTTATAGCCAATTGCGGTGAATTTTGATCACCTTATTTGGATATAAGTATTTATGCCGGTTCGACTTACCAATAAATAATGAAATCATTATTCATTGGTCTCGCTTTTATTACGGTTCGACTTATCAATAAATAATGGTCTCATTATTTATTGGTCTCGCTATATTTCCCAAACCTACATCAGATGGTTCGTGAAGCATGTCTATAATGTGCCATAATGTTAAGGCTCCTAGGGTTAGACCCTCAAAATTCATATAATTTTCATTATTTATTATTACCGTTTTATAAGTTTTTTGCTTCACGGCACACTTGGAGAAAGCCCGTCATGCCACAATCAACAGGCAAGAAGTATCACGACAGTTTACTCAATGTGTGGTCAAGGTCTCTGGATGGGGAGGAGCATTGCCCTAAAATTGACCGTTTGAGACGAAACATTATTCAAGACGCACCCTATTTGTTGCCACATATGCTCATTTTTCAGCGACTTTCACGAGATTTAGCAAAATGTATTTATTTTGGCTCTGCCGTGCAGCGGGTTTATGGTGGTGGGGATTATACAGGGATGAATATGTTTGATCCAGATATTTACGATGAAAGCTTGCGGGACTTTTTTCAAGACGTTACGGCCTGCATTAGTGCGCAGCCTTGTGGCTATGTTCTGAAACGCAGGATGCAGAACATAACGGCGAAGCCGCAGCACACAAGCATGTTGTATTTACCTGTGTTCGCGGTGGGCAGTGAAAACATGTATTATGTTATCGCTATTGATATTATTGACACATCCCCAAATGAATTGCTGATAATACCAGGTGAGATTGGGACATCAAATTTTGTTGGGGGTAATACGATTGATTTAGGGTACGGCTTACCAGACCACCCCCCTGACACTCAAGCCATTAAGGATACGGTTTCGCATTGGTCTACACAGCCACAAAAGCTATGAAAAGCTATTATTTAACACGAGCTGAACTCTTCACTTAAAGCTAAGGACAAGGAAAAGGTGAAAGATTATCAATATCGGTGATAGCTTTTACGATATCTTTGCTTAAGGTCACGTTCGCACTCTCTAAGGCTAAAATCAGCTGATCATTTGTACGCGCGCCTATGATATTACTGGTCAGAAATGGTTGCTGGGTGACGAAGGCAAGGGCCAAGGTGCAAGGGTCAAGATCATTTTCCTGAGCAAGATCAACATACTTTTGAATGAAAGTTTCCGCGTGCGCTGATGTGTACCGCGGGAAACGTTCGCCGTGTAATGTAAGACGGGCCCCTTCTGGACGGGCGCCGTTTAAGAATTTACCTGAAAGCGCCCCAAAAGCGATCGGACTGTAAGCAAGCAGTCCCATAGTCTCGCGGATTGATAATTCAGCGCGGTCAACTTCGTAGGACCTATTGAGTAGATTATAAGGGTTTTGAACCGATTGCATGCGCGGCAATCCCTTGTGCTTATGTAATCGTAGGCATTCTTGCATGCCCCAAGCCGTTTCATTTGAC
>JABABO010000252.1 GCA_014238195.1 Kordiimonadaceae bacterium
CAAGAAAATTGTGAAAATTTTAAGATTTCTCTTGACTCTCACAACTCAATAACCTATTGTAATTGTTATAGATTATTATAATGGCACAACCTTTGGTCGTGATGGCGGAGACGAAGGGATTCGAACCCTCGATACCGTTGCCAGTATACTCCCTTAGCAGGGGAGCGCTTTCGACCACTCAGCCACGTCTCCGCCGCCGTGTCTATTGAAAACACTTCTCTATGTCAACGGATTTAAACATAGATGATCAAAATAATTCTCTCATCAAGATATTCATCCTTATCGCTTCTTGTAATACACCTAAATATGGGGCAGTCTAAACCCTTGTGGCACTCATTAAGCCATATGGGAGGGAAATAAGAATGGATTGTTTACGCACACCCAACGAGCGGTTTGAATCTCTTGCTGATTGGCCGTATGCTCCAAATTATATTGATGATCTTCGCGGCTATGAAGGCATGCGAATGCATTATGTGGATGAAGGGCCAAAAGACGCTGATCATACATTTCTATGCGTGCACGGCGAACCATCGTGGGCCTATTTGTACCGCCATATGATGCCTGAATTCCTGCAAAGCGGTGCGCGGGTCGTTGCGCCCGATTGGTTTGGTTTTGGGCGGTCTGACAAGCCTATTAGCGACAGTGTTTACACATTCAATTTTCACCGTAACAGCATGCTGCGTCTGCTTGAAAGGCTTGACTTACAAAACATCACTCTGGTCTGCCAAGATTGGGGCGGCATTTTAGGGCTCACCCTCCCCTTGGATTTTGATCACCGTTTTAAGCGCTTGATTGTTATGAATACAACAATTGCTACAGGTCAATCTTTAGGACCTGGGTTTGAGGCATGGCGTACCTACGCTGCTAAAAACCCTGATCTTGACGTCGGTGCTTTGATGGCACGATCAATACCACACCTAAGCCCATCAGAAATCGCTGCATATGATGCGCCTTTTCCAAATATTAATTATAAAGCTGGCGTGCGTCGGTTCCCAGAATTAGTGATGACATCACCAGATATGGAAGGGGTATCCGTATCAAAAAGGGCATTAAAATTTTGGAAAAATTTTAATGGGCAAAGCTTCATGGCAATCGGTAAGCAAGACCCTGTACTGGGTGTTGGCGCAATGGAATGGCTACGCGCCAATATTAAAGGCTGCCCAATTGCCATGATCGTCGATGAAGGTGGCCACTTTTTACAAGAATGGGGCCAACCTATTGCACGGTCCGCTTTAGATCATTTTAGCCAAAGCTAAAGTTAACCTATCCCTACTGATTTATGCACACTGACTTTTTGGCTGTTCTCATAAACCCGAATTAGTTATTTTTTAATACTTGTATCATACATTTTTCTCAGACGGGGGCGCATTTTGATAACTCATTAGGGGATAATGAATGTTGAACTTATTCAGCAATAATAACCAAGCCCAATCACAACCACGCCATCCCTCGCAGTATGTTCAGCGGTCCTTAGATGAGAATCAAATGCTTGCAGCCTTGCCGATTAATGCTCTGGTTTGTGACCCAGAAACCGCAAAAATTACTTTTGCAAATGAAGCGAGTATTGCAACGCTTAAAAAAATTGAAGACCATATTCATGTGAAGGCGAGTGAGATCGTAGGTACGCCCGTTGATGTTCTGCATAAAAGTTTCGCTGATCAGCGTCATTGGTTCCAAAACCCAAATAACTTACCCCATGATGCAACCATAGAAGTTGGACCAGAGACTTTAGAACTGCACTTTGAAGCCTTAAAGGATACCAAGGGAAACTATGTGAAAACCATTTTAACGTGGGACATCGTAACAGAGCGCAATAAAATGCTTCGGCGCAATGAAGAACTGCTTGAAATGATTGATAAAATGCCCATTAATGCCATGATGTGTGACCCTGAAAGCTTGGCTATCACATACATGAACCATTCTAGCGTTCAAGCGTTGAAGACTTTGCAAAATCACCTTTCAGTTAATATTGATACGATCATTGGCAAGACTATCGATGTTTTCCACAGTAGCTTAGCGCACCAGCGTAACATCTTGAGCAATCCAAATAGCTTACCTTGGCACACCCAGTTTAAAATTGGTCCTGAAACTGTGGATATGACTGTATCTGCCATCGTGTCAGAATCGGGTATATACCTTGGTCCACTCGCCACTTGGAGCGTTATTAGCAACGAATTTACCTTACAAAATACTGTGACTAAAACCGTTGATCAAGTGGCGGGCGAAGTTGGCACGCTTGAAGAACAAGCAGCATCAATGAGCGCGATTGCGGAAGAAAATATTGCGCTGGCACAGGCAGCATCGCAGGCTTCATCCGAAGCGACAAATAATGTACAAGCGGTTGCCAGCGCGTCAGAAGAAATGGCTGCTTCTATCTCCGAGATCAGCTCGCAGGTTATTCATGCCTCTTCGATTTCGGATAAAGCATCAGCACGGGCCTCCGAAGCCAATACAGAAGCACAAGAGCTTTCAGAAGCCAGCGCAAAAATTACCGAGGTCGTAAAGTTGATTAATGATATTGCTAACCAAACAAATCTACTGGCCCTGAACGCAACGATCGAAGCGGCCCGCGCGGGTGATGCGGGGAAAGGTTTTGCCGTGGTGGCGAGCGAAGTAAAATCACTTGCCAATCAAACAGCACAAGCCACCGAAGATATTTCTGTACAGGTTGGATCTATTCAGGCGCAAACAAAAAGTGTCGTGACAGCCATC
Source organism: Kordiimonadaceae bacterium (assembly GCA_014238195.1). GTDB lineage: Bacteria > Pseudomonadota > Alphaproteobacteria > Sphingomonadales > Kordiimonadaceae > JABABO01. Next base: position 2,713 of record JABABO010000252.1, read on the forward strand.
AGCGAAATTTCCACTGTCATTAATGAAGTCAGTGAAATTGCGAGTGCTATTCAATCATCAACCGAGCAACAAGGCGCTGCAACGCAGGAAATCTCTCAAAGTGTGGGGGAAGCCGCAAGCCGCACTCAAGAAGTCTCTAGCCAAATGAGCGAAGTCGCGGAGGCCGCATCCCAAACCGCGGAAGCAGCGCAACAAGTGCAATTAGCCTCCTCGACGCTCAGCAGTCTAGCCAGTTCCTTAGGTGAAGAAGTAAAAAAAAAAAAAAAAAAAAATTAATCGTCTATTTCTATATAGCCAATTGCGGTGAATATTGATCCCCTTATTTGGCTATAAGTATTTGTGTCGGTTCGACTTATCAATAAATAATGAAATCATTATTCATTGGTCTCGCTATAGCCAAATGCGGTGAATATTGATCCCCTTATTTGGCTATAAGTATTTGTGTTGGTTTGACTTATCAATAAATAATGAAATCATTATTCATTGGTCTCGCTATAGCCAATTGCGGTGAATA
>JABABO010000238.1 GCA_014238195.1 Kordiimonadaceae bacterium
ACTTATAGCCAAATAAGGTGATCAATATTCACTGCATTTGGCTATAGTAAATTGCTTGTGTATATTTGCCACTAGCGAAGCAATATAAAGGTGTCTCGTAAAAGATAAAGGCGTAAGATAAAAGGGCTCGCAGTTTCCTGCAAGCCCTAGAAATTCGGTGATAGCATCCGTCTCTAACGTTTCGAGAATTGGAAGCTACGACGTGCTTTAGCACGGCCATATTTCTTACGTTCCACCACACGGCTATCGCGCGTAAGGAAGCCTGCTGACTTAAGCGATGCGCGTAGCTCAGGTTCGGCGAGTTGCAAAGCTTTAGAAATCCCATGCTTCACAGCCCCTGCCTGGCCTGATAATCCCCCACCCTTAACGGATGCAACGACATCATAAGCGCTTTCGCGACCAGAAACGCCAAACGGCTGGTTCACAATCAAGCGCAAAGTTGGACGCGCAAAATATGTCTCTTGGTCGCGTCCGTTCACAGTGATTTTGCCTGATCCTGGCTTAATCCATACGCGCGCAACCGCATCTTTACGCTTGCCTGTGGCATAGGTACGGCCTTGTGCATCAACAACTGGTTTACGTTCTTCAGTGGCAACTACGTCTGCAGCTGTTGTTGCTTCACCAGTGATTTCTTTAAGATCCTGAAGGTCTGCCATGGTACTTACCTCTTGTTCTTTTTGTTCATACCAGCAACATCAAGAACTTGAGGTTCTTGTGCGCCGTGTGGATGTTCTGTACCTGCGTAAACTTTTAGATTACGCAACTGTTGACGACCAAGTGGGCCACTTGGAATCATGCGTTGTATTGCTTTTTCCACAACACGCTCAGGGAACCGACCTTCAAGTATTTGGCCAGCCGTCTGAGATTTAATCCCGCCTGGATGCCCAGTATGACGGTAGTAAATTTTATCCGACAGTTTTTTGCCCGTTAATTTTACTTTATCAGCATTGATAACAATAACATTGTCGCCGCAATCTAGGTGCGGTGTATAAGTGACTTTGTGCTTTCCGCGAAGAACGACAGCGATAGCCTGCGCCAAACGACCAAGGACAACACCTTCAGCGTCAACGATATGCCATTTTTTCTCGATCTCCGAAGCTTTTGCGGAGTAAGTTTTCATCTTTTGTACCTTCGATACCCGTTCGGATACACCATAAAGGCACCAAAACAGGACAGTTGATATTCATGGTAACAAGCCATAATGATTAGGGCACATCACCTAAAATTCTTTAACGAGCGGCAATATAGGGATAATTTTCCCCATGTCAACACGTTAATTATCTTCATATACCGAAATATATAATATAATCAAGGCATTACGTTTATGGTATTATAATACCCCATAAAAAATACAATAATTAGACTTGCAGCCCTAGACCACTCGCGCTTAATCTGCGCCCACACGGCTGTATCACAGCCCCGTATTAGTTTATTTGGGAGGAAATACTCATGTCACGCAAAACGATTCTATTAAAAAGTCGCCCCAACGGTTGGGTAAGCGAAGATAACTTCGAACTCAGTCTGTCAGAAATTCCAGAGCCAGCTGAAAGTGAAATGCTGCTGGAAGTACTTTATATGTCGGTTGACCCTTATATGCGCGGGCGTATGAATGACCCAAAAATCAAAAGCTATATCCCACCTTTTCAAATTGGTGCACCCTGTGAAGCAGGCATTGTTGGTCGGGTGATCAAATCAAATGGCGGCAAGTATCCAGAAGGCACTTTGCTGTCTGGCCTTGGCCCTTGGTCTACCCATGCTATTACGGATGGCACAGGATTTAATCCCTTACCTGACGATAGCGGTGTACCGCTTTCTTATTATCTTGGTATTCTTGGGATGCCTGGCATGACGGCTTATGTCGGCCTTAAGGCCATTGCAAACCTTCAAGAAGGTGAAAGTGTTTATGTATCAGCCGCCAGTGGTGCTGTGGGCCAAGTGGTTGGCCAAATTGCCAAAAACATGGGCTGCCACGTCTCGGGCAGCGCTGGTTCAGATGACAAAGTTAGTTACTTAACCGATGACATCGGCTTTGATGCAGCCTTCAACTATAAAACGGCGGACAATCTAACACATGCCATTCGCGAAGCAAATCCGTCTGGTGTTGATGTATATTTTGAAAATGTCGGTGGGGCAATGCTGGAAGCCGTGATCAACAATATCAACATGAAAGGTCGGATTGCGCTTTGCGGTATGATCGCTGATTATAACGCTACAGCCGAAACCATCAGCACAAGCCCACGGAACTTGACAGTGCTGATTGGCCGCAATGTTAAGATGGAAGGCTTCATTGTTTCTAATTATCCCAAAGAAAGTTTGGAATGGTTACAAGTCGGGGCGCAGTGGATCAAAGAAGGCAAATTAAAATACCGCGAAAGTGTTGCAGAAGGCGTAGAGAATGCCCCACAAGCCTTTATCGATATGTTAAAAGGTAAGAACTTCGGCAAACAAGTTGTCCGCATAAAAGCCGACTAATATTATTGTTTACAACATGTCAGGGCTAGATCATCCTTGAGTGATCTGGCCCTTTACCCATTGAAGATAAGGCTTGAAACCGCCAAGGATTGGTTGCCAAATCACTCGCGGATCTCCATAGCTATACATCTCATTAATGCGGTCTGTCACTGCTTGCGCGTTCCCGATCTTGGTGATCATTTGTACTGCGATTTCATTATCAAGCTGTAACACGCCGTCGCGCTCATAAATCGATCTCATTCCCGTTGTCATATGGGCCGTTGCAATCAGCCCTTCACGAACCAGTGTTGTGGAAATGTGCGAGGCTGAATCTTCATTTTCACATGTAAAATAAAGCATCATTAGATTTTTCGTATCTGATAAATCATCATCGACCATCTTACAGCGCCTCCGCTTTACGTAATAGATGCATTAAGCTAACAACTGCCATCAGCACCAACACCCCCCCTGCTTGATGCGCCACACCCCAGTTAACAGGCACATAGTGCAATAGCATAACAATTCCTAACACTATCTGCAAAGCCATTGTCAAAGCAACCAGAATACTAGCGTACCAAATCTGACGGTTTTCACGCCAGCCTAATCCAAGCAATCCTAGCGTTAAAAGCAACAGCAGATAAGCCCCAATGCGGTGATCAAATTGCACAGCAATCGCATTATCAAAGAAATTACGCCATATCGGCACCATATCAAACACTCCGCTTGGCACAAAATGTTCCCCCATAAGCGGCCAAGTATTAAATATATGGCCTGCTTTTAACCCCGCAACCAAACCGCCCATCACTAATTGCAGCACGAGTGCAAACATCAAAACATGCGCAAGCATTTTAAAATACTTGTTCTTGATGCGTACTGGTTTCGGATTTAGCAGATCAAGCACTGTCCAAAAAAGAGCGCCTAAGATAAACAGTGCCAAACTAAGGTGTGCGGTTAGCCGGTAATGACTAACGGCTGGCTCGTTAACTAGGCCCGACATCACCATGTACCAGCCTAGAAAGCCCTGCCCCCCGCCTAATATCAGCAAGACAAACAAGCGCTTTTTATAGCCCACCGGGATTTGACCGCGCGCCCAGAACCAAATCATCGGGGCTAAAAAGAACACGCCAATTAATCGCCCCAGCAAACGATGCCCCCATTCCCAATAAAAAATGCCCTTAAATTCACTGATTGTCATATCAAAATTTTTGATTTTATATTCAGGGCTTGTTTGATATTTGGAAAACTCCACCTGCCAGTCATTGGCTGTTATGGGCGGTAGAATGCCCGTTACGGGCCGCCAATCAACCATAGAAAGTCCCGATTCTGTAAGCCGCGTTGCCCCACCTACCACAATCATTGCAAAAACAATCGCCACCATAAACATAAGCCAATAGGCAACGATCCACCTATTATGATTTTGTGTTTGAAATACCATAGTTTTTAAACCTTCCAACACGCCTAAAACACCTAAAGTGAATTGCTCATGAATTAGCTCAAGTTATATCTGAACAGCGATTTACATATTGGGATAATTAGGACCACCGCCCCCTTCTGGAACCACCCAGTTAATATTCTGTGTAATATCTTTTATATCGCATGTCTTACAATGCACGCAGTTTTGCGCATTAATTTGTAAACGCACACCATGCTCATTGTCATTATCATCTAAAAATTCATACACACCTGCTGGACAAAAACGCGCTTCAGGACCTGCATAGTCTTTATAGTTCACACTGACAGGTATTTGAGCATCCTTTAATGTCAAATGACAGGGTTGATCTTCCTCATGGTTGGTTGCTGAAAAAGACACATTGGTTAAGCGATCAAAGCTGATCTCGCCGTCTGGTTTTGGATAATCAATTGGTCGGTACTGTTCTGCCTTACCTGTTGCTTCATTATCCTTGTGTGCATGTTTTAGTGTTGGCATCAACCTGCCTAGACCAATAGTATTCATCCACATGTCAAAACCAGCATATATCGTTCCCCACTTCACACCAAATTTAGACAATGCAGGACGCGCATTGCGCACTTTATAGAGGTCGTCATAAATCCAGCTTTTGTTAAAGGCATCTTGATAACCTGTCAGTTCAGTGCTGCCATCACTCCCCGCCATGATTTCCGAGAATGCCGTATCAGCCGCAAGCATAGCCGACTTCATAGCATTGTGGGTTCCTTTAATACGCGGGACATTTACAAATCCAGCAGCACAGCCAATCAAAACACCCCCCGGGAAATGTAATTTGGGAACCGATTGCAAGCCGCCCTCGTTAATCGCACGGGCACCATAGGCAACACGTCGTCCCCCTTCTAAAATCTTGCGTACTTCTGGATGCTGTTTATAGCGTTGAAATTCCTCATACGGGCTTAGATAAGGGTTTTTATAATCCAGTGTAACCACAAAACCGATAGCAATTTGATTGTTTTCCTGATGGTAAATAAACCCACCACCTGCTTCACCGTCTAGCGGCCAACCTTGGCTGTGAATGACACGTCCTTCAACATGATTTTCGGGCTTTATGTCCCACAGTTCTTTGATCCCTATGCCATAGGTTTGGAATTGACATGTTTTGCGCAGTGCAAACTGACTTTCCAGTTGTTTTGACAACGAACCACGGCACCCTTCAGCAAAAAACGTATATTTGGCGTGCAATTCCATGCCCTCCATATGCACACCTTCTTTGGGTTTACCATCTGCGCCAATGCCCATATCGCCAGTTGCTATGCCTTTAACACGCCCATCATCATGGTAAAGGACCTCGGTAGCGGCAAAGCCTGGGAAAATTTCAACCCCCATCGCTTCGGCTTGTTCGGCTAGCCACCGTGCTAGGTTACCAAGGCTTGTGGTGTACATACCTTTGTTAGACAGAAGTGGGGGCATCATGAAATGTGGCAAAGCAGTTTTTCCCGATTCTGATAGAACCCAGTGCTGATTATCGCTCACAGCCACCTTGAGGGGCGCACCTTTTTCTTGCCAATCCGGAATTAATTCATTCAGTGCTACGGGGTCAACCACAGCACCTGACAATATATGCGCACCGATTTCAGAACCTTTCTCAAGGACGCAAACCATTAAGTCTTGGTCCTGCTCCTTAGCAAGCTGCATTAATCTAATCGCAGCAGATAGGCCAGCGGGACCACCACCAACAATAACGACATCAAATTCCATCGATTCACGCACGATTTTCTACTCCCGTAAGCTGTTGGCCCGCAAGTATCGCTTCCATTGGCCGTCCATTGATAAATTACTCATTTTATATTCACATAACTCAGCATTTTTCTTTTTATGCCTCAAGGCTATAGATTGGTCAATCAAATGACATTACCCTTGGCTCATATGATGTTGATATATACCATTTTGCTATCGATTGCCGCAAAATATCTAAGAAAAGAGCACCTAGACTATTTATAGGCTTGCCCATTTTAGCTCAGACAGAGCATACTAAGGGATTACGAAACCGAGGCTAAATATAAGATTGGCTCAACAAACCATTTTAAGGGATCTATTCATAAATATATGTCACATGAAGATACCATATCATCTCTGACAACTTATGCGCCCGCTGGACAAGAGTTCAATGCTGAGGAGCTATTGGCTTGGTATGTAGCAATGGGTGTGGATGAAACCATCGAAGATATACCGATTGATCATTTTCACGCCGCCCCCAACCCTCAGACAATCGGCCCTCAGACAATCGGCAGGACTAATGTATCCACCGCTGTAAGCGAACAAAATAATAGTCGGGGTCGTCGGCAGTTTAAGGTCAAAGAGGGAAGCAATCAAAATATTCAAAAAAGCCCACCAAATAATGTTATTGCACAGCCCGTACAAAGTACAGACGGTGCAGGTGAGCAAGCAGCGATAGCAGCCCTAGCGTCTGTAACAAATTTAGAAGACTTAAAAGCAGCCTTATCAGCTTTTGATGGTGGTGTGATAAAACGCTCAGCAAAAAACACTGTATTTGCACGCGGTCCTGTTAATGCCCCCTTGATGGTTATAGGCAACAGTCCAGAAGCCGAAGACGACAAACAAGGCCTGCCCTTCCTAGATGTATCGGGTGTGATGCTGGATAAAATTTTACTGGCAGCTAATTTTGACACAGCGCGAGATACATATCTGACAAATTTAATACCTTGGCGGTTATTAGGAAATAAAACACCCGCACCCACGACTATCGCAATGTGTTTGCCTTTCTTGCAAAAACATATTCAGCTGTTACAGCCCAAGGCAGTGCTTGTGCTAGGTGGTGTCGCAGCTAAAGCCTTACTGGGTGAGGGTGAAAGCATTTCCCGAATACGGGGCCGTTGGCATACCCTTGAAATTGATGGGTTTAAAGTACAGATGATCGCAACATATCATCCATCACATTTACTAAGCAAGCCCCACATGAAGGGACATGTGTGGCGTGATGTTTTAAAACTAAAGGAATATCTATTATCATAGACCTCCCTAAAATATTACTCCGTGTTCTGGCCCCACGTACATTTGCAACAGCTTTATCTGTTGTGATTTTATGGGTGGGAATAACTGGAGTATGGGGCCAAGTACAAGCAAAAAAACCGACTACCTCAAATGCCAATAGCCCTAGTGTTTATACTGATGAGAGCCTAATTCCTCGCATTTTATCTGACAAAGACATCAATCGCTACCAGTTAATTTTTGAGCTAACCTACCAAGGCCAGTTCAAACAGGCGAATAAACTCATTAAGCAATTGGATAACTCTATCCTAATAGGTCATGTTGAGTTTGAACGCTACATGCATCCCTCTGCCTACCGCAGTCGATACAGCGAACTGGCAGGCTGGATGAAAAAATATGCAGATCACCCAAATGCCCGCCGAATATATAACTTAGCGCGCAAACGACGGGGTAAAGCACGCGCTCCCCGCGCTCCCATAAAAACAAATTACCCTGGTGTGACGGGCCAAGCAGCCCCAGAAAAACCGCCCGTACCAAGGCGCACACGGCTGGAACGCTTAAGCGTGTCACGGTTTTTGCGCGATGTCCGCACATATGTTCGAAAAGGTCAGCCCGAACGGGCAGAAAAACGCTATTGGGCTTTGGAAGTCCGCGACTTATTGACACGGCATGAACGTACTGAGGCATTAGAACGCATTGCGGCTAGCTATTATTATCAAGGTAATAATTTTAAAGCCCGGATGCTGGCGACAAAAGGGGCCACACTTTCCCGTACCACAGTTGCCAGCGCCGATTGGATTGCGGGACTAGCTTATTGGCGCGAAAGCAATTACGCCCAAGCTTACATTCATTTTAATCATGTGGCGACTTCTAACAGCTCTAGCGAATGGCTAATCGCCGCAGGTCATTTTTGGGCAGCCCGGACGGCTTATTATATTGGGAATGCTAAACT